>CAZCAI010000037.1:0-29779 GCA_964496595.1 uncultured Anaerolineales bacterium | reverse complement strand
TTAGCGCCTGTCTCAGGACTTCAGTCCGGGATCACACAACATTTCACCCAAAAACTAATAAGAGCCTTATCCTTTTTAGTCGGCTTCGAGCCGACTTCAGCTTGTAGCCCGCGATTTATCTGCGGGCGCAGGACGCCAAAACAGCCTTCTACTACTTCGTGCTTGGCTACCCACAATACAAACCGGCGGCAGTGAGCTTTCATCCACTGCCGCCGGTTCTTTTTAGGAGAGTGTGCTGCTGCTGTTTATTGCGTTCCGCGCAATCGCGGATCTAGGGCGTCGCGCAGCCCGTCGCCCAAGAAGTTGAAGGCGAACATCGTCAGCGAGAGCGCCAACGCGGGTAAGATTGCCTGGTGCGGGTAGGTGCGAATCGCCTGCGCGCCATCGGAGATCATCGATCCCCAACTCGGCGTTGGGGCGTTCACGCCCAGGCCGATGAAGCTGAGGAACGCCTCCGTGGAGATGTAGCCGGGAATGGCTAACGTCACGGAGATGATCAGCGGTCCCAGCACGTTCGGGAGCAGGTGGCGGAAGATGATGCGCCGCCGGCTGGCCCCCAATGCGCGGGCCGCGAGGGTGAACTCCTGCTCGCGAAGCGAGAGCACTTGCCCGCGCGTCAGGCGGGCGGTGCCCATCCACGCGGTGATCCCAATGCCGATGAAGATAAAGAGCATGCCACCGAAGCGGCGATCAATTTCATTCATCATATAGGTGAAGGTGCCCGGTTCACTTGCGGCGAAGGTTGAGCGGAAGAAGGCCATCATCAAGATGATCAGAAGCATCGTGGGGAAGGCGTACATAATATCGACGATCCGCATCATCAGGTTATCGATTTTGCCGCCGAAGAAACCGGACAGCAACCCATAGACCGTGCCGACCAGCAGCGCGATGATCGGGCCGATAAAGGCCACAGAGAGCGAGATGCGCGCGCCATAAATAATCCGGCTGAGCAGATCGCGCCCGACGTAATCGGACCCTAGGGGGAAGTCGGTGCTGATCCGGGCGTAGGGCTTGATGGTGGGAAACACGTGCGTCATCCACTGAGGCACGACATCCGTCTGCATCCGATCCTGCTCCGAGTAGGAGTAGGGCGCGATTTGGGCTGCAAAGATGGCGGATAGGACCAAGAGGATAACCAATGTGCCGCCGATGATGGCCGCTCGATTGCGCGTCAGGCGATAGAGCGCGTCTTCCCATAAGCCGCCTCGCCTTTTCTTCTTCTTTTTTGGTTCCGGTATCACGGGTTGAGCGTTTGTTGTCATTTTTTCCTCCTAAGATGATTCCTCATTCTTGGTGTTTTGTTAATCGTATCGGATTCGGGGATCCAGCCATGCGTAGGCAATATCCACGACGACGTTGGCGATCACCAGGAAAAAGGCGTAGAGCAGAATGGTCCCCATGATGACGGGATAATCGCGATTGGTGATGCTGGTGATGAAGTATTTACCCAGGCCGGGAATGCCGAAGACCTGCTCCACGACGAAAAGCCCTGTGAGCACCGAGGCGAACATCGGCCCCAGGATGGTCACGACGGGGATGAGGGCGTTGCGCATCGCGTGGCGGGTCGTGACGATGCGCTCGGAGAGGCCCTTCGCGCGCGCGGTGCGGATGTAATCCTCGTGAATGACCTGGAGGAGACTGGCGCGGGTCAACCGGGCGATGATGGCGGAGTAGCCGGTACCAACGGCGAAGGCGGGCATTAGAGTATATTTCCAGAACTCCCATTTAAGGATGGTGCGGGGAATAATGGCTAAGATGTAGGGTGGGCTGGCTCCCCACCCGGTCGGTGGTAACCACTTGAGCATCACACCGAAGATCCACACCAGCATAGGCCCCATCGCGACGACGGGTACCGACACGCCGAAGATGGCGACGCTCATGCCTAAGAAATCCCAGATGGTGTTCTGCTTCAGCGCCGCTATGATCCCCATTGGCAGCCCGATGGCGAGGGCGATTGCCATAGAGATGACGCCTAATTGCATGGAGACCGGAAGCTGAGCGCGTATAATGTCGTTGACCGTTCGGCTTAGGGATGTATAGGACGGCCCGAAGTTGACCCAATGTAACTCGTAATCCCCCCACAATTGGATGTTAATCAAGGTTTCGTCGAGCATAGATTTTGGCGGCTCTGTGGTAATTTTGGGGACTAGAATGTTATTAATGTAATACAAATATTGCTTCCAGTAAGGCTCATCCAGATGGTAGCGTTTCTCTAGATTGGCGAGAACTTGATCTGGGAGGGCTTTTTCTTGATCGAAGGGGCCGCCTGGCACGGCATGCATCATGGTGAACGTAATGACAGAGATAACAAAGAGGACCAGTATCATCCATAATAACCGTTGAACAATGTAACGCGCCATTATCACTCTCCTTTTTCAGGGGGGGGAAGGCTCCTTTATGATAGGGAACCTTCCCCAACTATTAAGAAATGAGCAAAAAAATAAGCTCCCCAAAAACAGGTAAAACCAAGGGGGAATTGGGGAACTTATTTTCCCGCCATTCTAATTACATCTCCCGGTCGATGCTCCATTTTTCGTAGTAGTCATGTCCGTGATCGGAGTAGGTGCGGTTGATATAGGGTTTGGTGACGTTGACCATGGTGTACCAGTAGAGAGGGATGATCACGGCGTCGTCGTAAACCAGGATTTGCTCGGCATCGGCGTACATCTGTTGACGCTTTTCGGGGTCGCTTTCGACCGCCGCGTCAACCACCATTTGCTCGAATTCCTCGTTGAGCCAGAACAAACCACCGTTCTCCGGGTTGCCAGATCCACCCTTGGCGAACACTTCACGGGTGAAGTTGTTGGCATCGGGGTAGTCCAGGCACCAGCCCAGGCGCCACACGGCAGGAGTGTCTTCGCTCTTGATTGTGTCGAGGTAGACCTTCCATTCCTGGTTGGTGACCGTGGGTTGAATGCCCAGCGTTTCATTCCACATCTCAGCAAGGGCCTCGGCGATACGCTGATGGCCCTCGGAGGTGTTGTACATAAGGATCAACTCTGGGATCTCGTCCACGGTGGTGTAGCCCATTTCTTCCATGTACAGCGCCAATTCTTCGGCAGCCTTCGCCGGGTCATAGCCAATACCCAAATCGGGGTGGCTATCCATCGTGGGGCATGCGGCCATGCCGGGGCGGCAGAACCAGCGCGCGGGTTCCTGCCCCCCCTTGAGTACGTTATCCACCAGACCTTGACGATCAACGGCATAGGAGAGGGCGCGGCGCATGTGAACGTTGTTCACCGGTTCCTTGGAGGTGTTGAAGCCGTAATAGTAGCTGCAGCCATCGGGGGCAATGATCAACTCTTCAGATAGAACGGGGTCGGTCTTGACGCGATCAATGTCTGCAGAAGGAACAGCCGCGACATCGAGATTCCCGGCCTCGTATTCGGCAAAGGCGGGCGAAGCGTCTAACATTGAGAAGCGAACCTCTTCGATTTCTGGAACAGGAACGCTGTCGATCCCGGGCCAGAAGGGGTTCTTGACGATGGTCAAACTGGAGTCGTGGATCCATTCCTTGAGGGCGTAGGGCCCATAGCTTTGATTGAAGCCTGGCTCACTCCAACGATCTCCCTTTTCATCGATGACCCATTGGGGTTGAGGGCGCGCAACCCACATACCTGCAATGTTGAGGTTGTAGGCCGCATTGGTCAGGAAGGTCATTTCTAAGGTGTAGTCATCTAGCGCCTTAGCCGCAACACCATCGCGCAGGGCCTGCTTCTCTTCATCTAATTCGCCGAAGTTATCAGCGTAGAGATAATCTTCGGCCCCCTCGAGCGCCATTGCCAATACGTAGGCATAGCCTGAGGCGGTTTCAGGATTGACGGTGCGCTTGAGACCGTACTCGATGTCCTGAGCCGTTACATAGCGGGTGTTGCCGTCAGCGTCCTTGACCTCTTCCACGGCCTCGCCATTCCAGCGGACCCAGGGAATTCCTTCGCGGATCTTGAAGGTGTAGGTTCTGCCATCATCAGAAACTTCCCAGCTCTCCGCTAATCCAGGATCAGGTTGCAGGGTTTCCTCGTGCAAGCGGACCAACCCAACGGTCAACTCTTCGATGATTTGGATGGAGCTGGTGTCTGTGGCCAGGGAGGGATCCAAAGTTGGGACGTCACCAGGGCCTAAGTTAACGCGCAAAACGTTCGGGCGCATCTCGGCCTCGGGTTCGGCTTCGGGTTCTGGCGTGGCGGTGACGATGACCTGTTCGACGACGGTCTCGGTTTCGCCTTCCCGTTCGATGACACGTGTAACTTCCACCTCGACCATTTCGGGCGTCGGGGTGGCGCAGGCGGCCAACAAGGTGCTCAGGAGCACCAAGAGACTAACCGCAGTGTACCATTTCTTACTAAGCATGTGTTTCCTCCTAACTGATTGGTGTAAAATGTTGTTCAACTACAGCTAAACTATATACGTCTCTCTATATTTCCCCCCTGTCATCACCTCCTTTTGGACTGATTTCATTGGAAATCTTTTGGAAATTTTAATGAGAGGCTTGTAAATCCCTTAAAAAGGATTCAGGATTGTAGATTTTTAGTGTTGAATTGTCAAAATCGGGCTCATTACGAGTGACAATTCCTTGGATAGTTTGCCTCTTCGCTGCACTTTCTTGAATGGCATCTTCGAAATCGCGTATATCTGATTGCAATGCTTCCTTAATGACTGCTTCGTCCACGCTTGCGATTTCCACAAGCCGCAACAGGTCTTCAATAAAACTTAGTGCAGTGGTGCGATCCTTCGCTCTTCGAATGATATAGTACAAGTCGGTGATAGTTGTGGCCGTTACATATGATGTAATGTTGGCTTGTTGTGTAGCTTCTAATAATTGGATCGCCTGTTCTACAAATGGCTGACGTTCCAACACGACATCCAAGATGATATTTGTATCTATCAGTATCTTCATCTATATTTTTCTTGTAAATATCGGGATTTCAGTTCATCTGGATCGGAATCTCTTAGAACCCCTCGCCATTTGTTGAGAAAAGCTTTCATGGATTGTGATGGCTGTTTAGTGGTTTCCTCTTGGTCTGTTGGATTGATAACGACGAAGACTTCAACGCGCTGATGGACTAATTCAGCTATCTCAGGAATCTGGATAACCCCATCTTTTTGAATTGTGGTTTCAAACTTATAGGCTTCCATATAACATATCCCTCACAAAACTATACCAAGATTGAAACTTAGTGTCTTGTCGCAGTTTAGGTGATCTTTGCCGGGCCGCCCGTGGCCTCCACGACGTGACAGGCGCTGAAATGTCCATCTTCCATCTCGATCAGCTCCGGCTCTTTTTCGGCGCAAATATCGATGGCGGCCGGGCAGCGCGTTCGGAAGTTGCAGCCGGATGGTGGATTCGAGGGGCTGGGCACATCGCCCTCTAAGATGACGCGATGACGTTTCTCCTCCAGTACCGGATCGGGGATGGGTACGGCCGAGAGCAGCGCTTGGGTGTAGGGATGGAGCGGATTCTCGTAGAGCGTGTCGCGATCGGCTAACTCCACGATTTTGCCCAGGTACATCACGGCGACGCGGTCGCTGATGTGCCGCACCATGCTGAGATCATGGGCAATGAAGAGATAGGTCAGCCCCAATTTCTCCTGGAGTTCTTCCAGCAAGTTCACCACCTGCGCTTGGATGGAGACATCCAAGGCAGAGATTGGCTCATCGCAGACGATAAATTCGGGGTCTAAGGCCAGCGCGCGGGCCACGCCGATGCGTTGCCGCTGTCCGCCGGAGAATTCGTGAGGGTAGCGGTTGATGAAATAGGGATTCAGTCCCACCAGGTGGAGAAGTTCTTGTACACGCTCGCGTAATTCCTTGCCGCGTGCGACGTGGTGAATTTCCAACGGCTCGCCCACGATGGAACCGACGGTGTGGCGCGGGTTGAGAGAAGCGTAGGGGTCCTGGAAGATGATCTGGAGTCGCTGTCGCATCGGGCGCAACTCATTGGTGCTCAGATCGGCCAGGTCTTTTCCTTCATAATAGACATGCCCGGCGGTCGGCTCGTAAAGCTGGATCAGGGTCCGCCCGGTGGTGGTCTTGCCACACCCGCTCTCGCCCACCAGGCCCAGCGTTTCCCCCTTGTGAATGTCAAAGCTGACATCGTCAACAGCCTTGACGTCGCCGATATGGCGTGTAAAGATCAATCCTCGCGTGATAGGGAAGTACTTTTTTAGATTTCTGACGCTAATCAGGACATTATCATCTTTGCTCATAAGGATCTACCCCCGCTGTTTCTTCATGTTGCCAACAAGCTACTTTGTGCTCACGTTCGACTTCCTCCAGAGGAGGCATTTCGTGCTTACAGCGTTCGACCGCATAAATGCATCGTTCAATGAAGGGGCATCCCGGCGGGAGTTCGGTCTGATCGGGCGGTTGTCCTTCGATGGCGAAGAGCTTGGTGCCCGGCGCCTCGTCCAATCGCGGCAGCGATCCCAGCAGCCCCAGCGTGTAAGGGTGACGCGGCTTGCCGTACACATCCTTCACGGGGGCTTCCTCCACGATATGCCCGGCGTACATCACGATGACGCGCTCCGCCAGGCGGGCGATCACGCCCAAATCGTGGGTGATCCAGATGACGGCCATCCCCAGCTTCTCTCGTAATTCCTGCACCAGTTCGACGATCTGCGCCTGGATCGTCACATCCAACGCGGTCGTCGGCTCGTCGGCGATCAGCAGCGAGGGGTTACAGGAAAGGCCCATCGCGATCATCACGCGCTGACGCATCCCCCCGGAAAATTGATGCGGGTAGTCGTCTAAGCGCTCTTCGGCCTTGGGGATGCCGACCATCTCAAGCAGCTTGGCGGTTCGTTCCCTGGCGCGCTCCGTGTCCATCCCCTGATGGAGTTTGAGCGCCTCCACAATCTGGAATCCGACGGTGAGCACAGGATTGAGCGAGGTCATCGGTTCCTGGAAGATCATCGCGATCTCTGAACCGCGAACGCGACGCATCTCCTCCTGCTTCAAATCCAACAGGTTGCGCCCTTTGAAGAGCACTTCCCCGCCTGTGATCTTGCCCGGTGGATCGGGGATCAAACGCATCACCGAGAGAACGCTGACGCTTTTGCCGCAGCCACTCTCACCGACGATGCCCAGGCATTCCCCTTCGTCTAAGGTGTAGGAGATGCCGTTGACGGCCTCAACCACACCATCCTGGGTGTAGAATTTTGTTTCAAGGTTCTTTACCTCAAGTAGTTTTGCCACTATGAGACCTCCTTCTTCTCCGATAAACTCACCATAAAATTACAGAAAAGGCGTCGATTATGTCAAGCGATGCTACTGCCTTCTAGATATACCCTAGAAAAAAGGCATGCGTTCAAAAAAACGTCGGGCAATTGATCGGACTAGGGGAATTGTCCGATGTCCGGCGGTAGGTTACTCTTGAGACCACATATCAGGGTGAGATGTTTTTCATCTAAAACTGTCGATAAAATCGTTTGTTTTGGGGGATTTTCTTGGCACGATCTTACCTGACGAAATCATTGTACACTTGATTAAGGAAATTGGCAAGAAGCAAAGAAGGAAAAATGGGGTTTTCCTATTTTGCAATTATACCCTATTCGCTCCAAGCGGATTGTTAAATCCGCGCGTCTGGGGCATATTTCGAATGTGTTTTCAGTCAGCGTGCGGCGACCACGAGCGCAGGCATTATAGGTGTGTCCCGTGCGGGAGGTTATTTTTCGCTCTCGCTGAAATCTCCGATGGCGCCGCGTTCAAGGATGTAAATCTCGGTGGTCTCCTCTTCGCCGGGAGCCGGATGGACGATAATCTGATAACAAGATAAATTGCTGGTGAGCATAATACAATCTTCGGCGACCCACGCTTTAGTGAAGCGGCGCCCTTTGCGCCACTCGAAGGTGATCGGGGCATGGAAGCGCCATGAGAGATTCTCGTAGTACGTCTTGACCTCCTCGACGCTGTCCTCGGTGCGATAGAACCACTCGTAGCAATAGACGCCTGGCTGATGCATTAGGCAGACCTCGCCATCGCGAAAGTCAGCTAGCTTGGCGTTGGGATAGCGTGGCGGTTTCATCCACCACTCGCCGATGTAACTTTGGGGGACGCCCAGCAAAAATGAAGTGAAGAAACATATCACAAACGCGACCAGCGCTATTGTGATGATCTGCTTGATTTGTGCATGACGGCGGCGCTTTTTCAGTGTTTCTTCATCGGGCTTTTCATGAAGTTTCAATTCTGGCATACGTTTATATTCTCCTGCAATACTCCTGCAATAATGATAATTTGGATGGCTCATATAGGGAATTGGGTGAAAGATTGGGGATGAATTGGCCGGGGGGGGGCGAGGACTAAAGGCCTCTGGACAGGCCTGGCGGCCAACCTTCCTCCTGCGAGGAAGGCCCCCGCGCCCGCGTAGGCGGTCGCTTGGCGCGTTAGCGCCTGTCTCAGGACTTCCGTAGGTCAGTAGACCTACTGGTCTACGACAGTCCGGGATCATACAACATTTCACCCAAAAACCAATAAGAGCCAATTTGGATAACGAACGACAGTGATGGCTTGGGATCTATCCATATACGTATACTCCTGTTAAGGGTGGGGGGTTCAAATGATGCTAGAGGATATGCTATTTTTTAGAATTAAAGAGACGCACTTATATTCTACCATGCTTCTGTCAGAAGTTGGTTGGTTTTGGCGGATGAGCGGCGTTTCTCCGTTGCGTCGCTCTTTTATCGTAGTACAATTCTTACAGAGGAATGTGGAAACAAGAGAGGAGCTACGACATTGGCATTGGAGTCAACCAGTGATGGGCCGATATCAGAAGCAGTAGCTGTTTTGTCGCTTTGTCGCCTTGTCGATTTGCTGTTTTGCTGTTTTACCAAGAGGTATCTATGAACAACCCCCACGCATCGGAACTATCCGGCGCCTACTGGCTAAATCGAATCCTTCATTACAGACCGTCCTTGTTGGAATATGCGGAGGATCTGTTCCAGGCGGTCACCGCGCATATTCCGCGCACGCTTGCCCGTTCAATTCTCAGCGCGCCGACGACGGACCCCCTCGGCCTTTCGCTGGAAGGCACGCTGATGTTCGCCGATATCGACGGCTTCACGCCGCTGGCCGAGCGCTTCGCGCAGGCGGCCTCGGAGGAGGGCGCGGTGGAGTTGACCGAGCTGGTCAATCGCTTCTTGGAGATCCTGATCCCCATCACAACCCGCTACGGCGGCGATCTCCAGAAATTTGGCGGCGACGCGGGCATTCTGCTCTTTCAGGGCGAGCATCACGCCTGGCGCGCGATGGCGGCCTCGCTAGAGGTGCAGGCGGCGATGCAGGCCCAGATGGGGCAGGTGACCACCTCGCTCGGCGTCTTCCCGCTGAAAATCGCGATTGGCCTGAGCAGCGGGCGGATGATCGGTCTGGGATTGGGGGATCTGGCCGGGCAAGAGTGGTTGTTGACCGGGCCGCCCATCGCGGCGGTGGGGCGGGCGCAGAGCGCCGCGCCGCCCAACGCCGCCGTGGTGGATGCCAGCACTTTCGAG
Source organism: uncultured Anaerolineales bacterium (assembly GCA_964496595.1). Classification (GTDB taxonomy): domain Bacteria; phylum Chloroflexota; class Anaerolineae; order B4-G1; family SLSP01; genus JAAAOZ01. The sequence continues at coordinate 20,294 of CAZCAI010000037.1, read as the reverse complement.
GCGTGCGCCGGCGAGGTAGAGGTGACTGCGGTGGCTGAGGGATTGCACCTCATTCGGCGTCTGCGCGCGCTGCCGCCGCGCTTCGATGTCGAGCCGTTGCAGACGCCGCCCAGTCTGTTGGATCCTCAGCGATTGCAATGGTATCTCTCGCGTTTGGACGCTTTGACGCCCTACCTGGCGCCGGGTCTGTTGGATCGATTGACCTCCGCGCCCACGTTGGAACATACACGCCTGTGGGACAGCGAACTGCGTCAGGTGACGATCCTCATGCTCGTCTTGGATGATCCAGAGATGATGGCGTGCTGGGGCGATGCGGCGCGTTTGCAGGAGGCGCTCGTTGAGCCGAATAGAATCTTCGTGCAGATCCGCGATACCATCCGCCGTTACGATGGCATCGTCGATAAGATCGGTATCTCGCCCAAGGGCGCCTACGTGATGGCGCTCTTCGGCGCGCCGTTTGCGCATGAAGATGATCCGCTGCGCGCCGTGCTCGCGGCGCTGGAGCTGCAAGCGGCTTTCGATCAGACGCTGCATTTTGGCATCAATACCGGCTTCGTCTTCGCCGGGGACGTGGGTACCAGTGAGCGGCGCGAATACACAGTGATGGGCGATGAGGTGAACTTCGCCGCCCGGCTGATGGCGACCTGTCCGCCGGGGCAGATCTGGCTGGGGCCGAAAACGGCGCATCACGCTGCTGTCGCCCGTCGCATCGAGGGCGAGCAGGGGCCGCCGATGAAATTCAAGGGCAAAGAGGGCACAATTGCCCCCTTTATCGCGCAACGTTGGCGGCGGGTCTTTTTGGGCGCCAGGGGGATGGAGACGCCGCTGGTCGGCCGCCGGGAAGAGGTTGCGCAATTCTCCGATGTGTTGGATCGAGTCGCGGAGGGCGCCGGATATGTTGTGCTGGTGCAGGGCCGGGCGGGCGTGGGGAAGAGCCGGCTGGTGCAGGAGGTCGTGAAGCTGGCCGAGCAGCGCGGATTTACGACTCACATGGGATCGGCGCCCTCGTATGGCGAGCACCTGCCCTTTGCTGCTTGGGATAACGTGCTGCGGTCGTTGTTAGTTGCCGGTCGGGGGGATGATGAGGCGCGCCAGGGCAATGTGTCGTCAGCGGAACGCCAAACGACCTTGAACGCGGCGCTGGCGCGCTACGGCATGGCGACATGGGCGGCCCTCATCGCGCCGTTGATGGGCTGGGAGATGCCCCCCTCGCCGGATGTGCTCTCGTTGCCGCCGAATATGCGGGCGATGCAGCGCCAGACGGTGCTTTCGGAGCTGTGGCAGAAGGCGGCGGAGGCGCAGCCGCGCTTGTTGGTCGTCGATAACGCGCACTGGATGTCCCCCGCCTCGCTGGAGCTGTTGGATGCGGTGGTGCATGCGGCCCCCTCGGCGCCGCTGTTGATCGTGGTCACCTACCGTGAGACGCCCATCGAGGCCGAGGGCTGGCCGGAGATGTCGAATGTGATCGAGATGCCGCTTTCCTACCTCTCGACGGAGGCGATGGCGACGCTGGTGCAACACCTTTTTGAAGATCGACCTCTGCCTAAATCGGTGATCGATTGGGTGGCGGAGCGGAGCAGCGGTCTCCCCCTCTTCGCCACCGAGGCCGTGCGCGCGCTCATCGATTCGGGTATTTTGCGGCAGCGCGCGGATTCCTGGGAGCTTTCCGGGGAGTTATCCGATTTTCCGCTGCCGGATATGGTCTACGGCTTGATCCAGAGCCGCATCGATCAGCTCTCGCCGCCGAGCCGCCACCTCCTGCGGGCCGCGGCCGTCGTCGGCGATGAGATGACGCCCGCCACCTTGACCGCCGCCTATGGCGAAGAGACGGAATCGAGCGTGCGGCGGCGCTTGCCGCAACTTTCGCCCTTTGGCCTGCTGCCGCGCGATCCCACCGGAGATATTTTAGTCTTCCGGCAGCCGCTGGTGCGCGAGGTTGCCTATCGCGGGCTGACGCATCGCGTGCAGCGGCTCATCCATCGCCGCCTGGCCGAATACCTGGACTATCACCACGAGGAGGCCACGCCTAATTGGCTGACTCTGTTGGCTTATCACGCCTTCGAGGGGGAGTGGTGGGAGACGGCCATCGCGACAAATCTCCAGTTGGGGCGGCGCGCGCTGCGTTCGTATTTGGCCGTGCAGGCCGCGCAGGCCTTCCGGCGGGTGCTGGCGGCCACGGAGGGCGGCGATCCCGCCGTCGCCGGGGCGCGCTGCGAGGCGCATCATCTGCTGGGGGAGACGCTGACCATCCTGGGGGAATACGAGACCGCGCTGGCGCATCTGCATCAGGCTCGCGAGATGCTCTTGGCAGATGAACCATCGCCGGACAGAGTGGCAGATCTGGCAGATTTGGATTATCATGAAGCTGCGGCCTTAGAAGCGTTATGCGCGTATGACCAGGCGTTTTCAGTCGTCGAACAGGGATTGAATCTGCCGGAGGTGGAGGTTACATTAGAAGGCGCGCGCCTTTATCTGATGGGCGCGAGCCTCCTGCGCCGGCAGAAATCCTACGCGCGGGCGCGCGAGTGGGCCGAAAAGAGCGCCACATTGGCTAACGATCTCACCGGCGAGGACGCGCATCAGGTCCACTCCCGCGCGATGTATATGGTGGCGCTGCTGGCCTCGTTGCAGCGCTTGCGACGCGATTAAGGTTTTAGGACTTGTGGATTTTGTCGGACATCCCTCAGCACCCTAAGAGCAGCGAGGGTGGGCGGGTTGGTAGGGATCGCAGACCGGTTACGCATTGTGGAAAAAGTCGCCCCTATTAGCTCCAAGCCTTCGTCTTGGGGGCGTTTACAAAGCGAGCAAGACGCTTTTGACTATTCCCGGGGGCGAGTGCGTGAGGTGTTGCGCATAAGACTAAATGGTTCCAGTTGTTTGTCAGTTAAAAATGAGATAGTATAATACAGTTGATTTTGAACGAATTTTGAAGTACATCCGAATTGGTATATGTGGGTCTTGTTGATTTTGTCGGGCACCCCCCTTTAGCTCGGGGGATCTGTTTACACTACGAGCTACCTGACACTTTTAGAAAACAGCTCACGGATTTTCACGGATCACACGGATTTTTTAGATCTTTCAGCGGAGAAGCTCCTCATCTTGGGCTGTATCTTAATCCTTCCATTCTCGGAATGGCTCTTCCTGCAATATAAAACTAAAATCAGTCAATTTAGAATTGCGAATTTATAATTTTGAATCTTTACTCAATAGCATTATTCGCAATTCGCAATTCTAAATCCAAAGCACAGAATCGGCTGCCGGAAAGATTTCCTAAATGTAAAAAAGATTAATTCGTGTTTATCTGTGAGCTAAGAGAAGTGTCAGGTGGGTAGTTTACACTACCTTATTTTCCTCAGCGCCTTGGCGGCTTTGTAATTTCCTTTAACTTTTTTAACTTTTTTAACTTTTTCCTAACTTTTTTCAGGGGAGCCACTTCTGCTTTGTGTCTCGTGAAATTCACGGCCAAGGTGTGTCGATGAGGGGGCAATCGTCCTATAGCCTTATTTACTTTGGGAGAATTGGTATATGGAGATGTATCTTATCATTGGATTGGGAATCGCTATCGTCATTGCGCTTATTTTTTTACTCTCGAAATTGCGTTCCCCATCTCCGAGTCAATCCGTAACCCCGCCCCCAGTTCCGCCGCCAGTCCCGCGCAATATAACCAACACCGATCTGATCGAGAAGACGGGGGCGAAGCTTATTGTGTTGGAAGGCGAGATGACGGGGCGATCCTGGGAAATCCCCGCCTCTCGCAAAGGATTGACCATCGGGCGGGGGCGCTCCAACGACGTGTCTCTGCAAGAAGACATGATGGTCTCCCGCCAGCATGCTCAGATCATCTTCGAGGATGGCGAGTGCGTGTTGTATGATCGGGACAGCGTCAACGGCGTGTTTGTCAATAACAGGCGTGTGATGCGCCATGTCCTGCGTCGCGAGGATGTGATCCAAATTTGCAACACGACCTTCCGCTTCACAGCCCAAGGCGACATCGGGACGCCGGCGGAGAAGAAGGTATCTCCTGTCGTTACGCCAAATACCGACAGTATGCAGTTAGCGCATAACTCCAACTTTGAAGGATTTTTGTTGGAAGGTAAGATCGGCCAGGGTGGGATGTCGGTTGTCTACAAGGCGTACGATTCGCAGCGGCAACCTGTGGCCATCAAGGTGTTGGATGTGAATGACGATTATATCGTCAAGAAGTTCATTCAAGAGGGGAAGATTGGACAGACGTTGCGGAATCACCCCAACATCTGTCGGATCTATGGCTCGGGGCGGGCGGACGATCATCGCTTTTACCTGGTGATGGAGTACATTCCCGGCGTCTCGTTGCGCGAGTACGTGGGAAAACCGATGACGGAGGAGCAAATTGTGCACATCGTCGGCCAGGCGTGTGACGCGCTGCACTATGCCCACCTCCAGAACGTCGTGCATCGGGATATTAAGCCGGAGAATATCATGGTGGGTGATCGGGGGCGCGTCAAGGTCACCGATTTCGGCATCGCTAAATTGACCTCCTCTGTGACGGTGACGCAGGATCGGACGGTGGGGACGCCGGAGTACATCTCCCCGGAGCAAGCGCAGGCGCAACGGGTCGTCCCGGCCAGCGATATCTACTCGTTGGGCGTTGTTCTGTACGAAATGCTCACCGGTCGCCCGCCGTTTCCGATGAAGCCGGGCGTGCCGGCCCGCGCGGCGACGATTTCCGTGTTGGTGCAGCATATTCATAATGATCCGATGCCCCCCAGCAAACTGAGCTCCAATGTATCCCCGCGCTTAGAGGAGATCGCACTCCGCGCGCTGACGAAGACGCCGGAGAAGCGTTTTGCTTCGGCATGGGAGATGGCATGCGCGATGGGTTACCAACGGCGCGCTATCGCAACGCCGCCTCCCAGTATCTCCGCCGGGGCATTGGTGGTGCTAAATGGCCCCCGTAAGGGACATTGTATCCGCCTAAACGTTCCCAGCACTGTACTGGGGCGGGGGGAGATCGCGCCGGACGATCCCTATATCTCGAAGCAGCATATCAAAATTTTTCAGCGCGGGAATCAAATTTGGTTAGAGGACCAGTCGCGCAATGGCACGTGGGTCAATGGCGAGCGGGTCTTCGGTGAGACGCCGGTGAATGTCAAGGACGTTATTTCGGTGGGAAAGCATCGTTTGCGTATCGATTTGAGATCTTAATCTGTTCAGAGTTAATTAACGAGAGGGAGGTTTGTTCCAATGCGTGATGACAAGACAATGCCGATGGGTGATAGTCCTTGGGGTGATTATGGGAGTGAGAATGATAAAAAAACCGTGGTAGATGGTAACGATAAGACCGTGCCGATGGGAGGGGCTGGGGAACAACGCACCCCCATCTCCGGCGGGTGGGATCAAACGGTCGCGGATGATAGCGATCCGTTTCAACCCACGAACCCCCAGGATCGGCCCACGCCGCGTCCGGGCGGTGAGGGCGGCTGGGGCGATTATCCGCGCTATGAAGCGCCGCCGCCCTACACGCCGCCGCAGCCGCAATGGTCGGGGCCGGCGGGCGGGGAGGGTAAGACGCAGATTATGCCCTCCGGTGTGCCGGAGACGATGCCGTTGGCCTGGCTGGCCGTGGTCGAGGGGCCGGGCGGGCAGCGAGGTCAGGTCTTCCCCTTGGGCCGCGACACGATTTTGGGGCGCACCGGCAATAACAACATCCCCTTGAGCGGGGATCGGGCTGTTTCCAGCCGGCACCTCAAGATCAAGTTGGAGGCGAACGAGGAGGACCCAGAGCAGAAGGTTTTCGTTCTCTATGATCAAGGCAGCGCGAACGGCACCTTCGTCGGCGACTACGAGGCCTGCAAAGCCGCCGAGAGTCGCGTCTATCGGCACGTGCTTGAGGATGGGGATTTTCTCCTCATCGGAGAGACGATCTTGGTCTTCAAGTCGGTCGCTGGGGTGTAATGGAGTGTCTTGTTGCGGTTTGATCTTCTGAACCTTCCGGGAAGTGACCTCGAAGCTTCCCGGAAGGTCGGTGGCTATAGCAAAATCTAGCTTGGGCCGATTTTTTATCCTAACCACGGCCCGGAAAAGGAGTTTATGGTGAAACATTCTATGAAATCGCTGGTGAGTTTGTTGTTATGTGGCATCGTGGTGCTATCGAGTTGGGCGTCGCCGGTCGCGGCCCAAGAGAGTCAATTGGTGGTTATCGTCGACGAAATCGACACGAGCCGGTATCAGGATGAGCGGATCATTCAAGCCTACGTGACCGTGCGCCATCCCCAGGAGGGCGGGGTCGAGGGGCTTACGGCGGATGACTTCACGCTCCGAATTTCGGACGGCGCGCGTCTCGTACCGGATTCTGCCGAAATGGAGACAGGGAAGGTCTCCCTTGCCATCGTGCTGGACCTGTATCAGACGATGCGACGTGATAACGGCTTTGAAAATGCCAAGGATGCGGTGAGCAACCTCTGCCTGAATCAGAAGGCGCTTGAGGATCGGGTGGCTGTCTTTGGCGTGCGTCAGGGCGTGGACCCGGATTCGGAATCGCTCGATACAGAGTATGAGCATGAGTTCACGACGGATGGCGGGGCGGTTGCTAACTTCGTCCAGGATCTGGAGATGGTCAACACGCCGCCAGGAACCCCCCTCTACGATACAATCATCAAGGCGATGCGCTACACTGTGCAGGTGAGCGAGGAGCCGGTTGGCCGCCGGGGGATTATTGTTATCACTGATGGCGGCGATCGCGAGAGCCGCAATGATTCCGATGTCGTGATCGAAGCTGCGCGCAATTTGCGCATTCCTGTGTATACCATTGGCTATACGGGCCGCAGTAGTGAAGAAGATGAGAAGATTCGGTTTCTTAATGGGCTAGCCCAGCGCACCGGCGGCGCCTATCGCAACACGCCCGACTCGGAGCAATTTGACGAATTCCTAGGCGAGCTGCGCGAGGAGATGACGAAGCGTTACGTGTTAACTTTATCGGTGGATGACTTTGAGACTAGTCGACAGATCCTCGATGTGCGCGTGGATTACAACGATATGGTCGGCAGTGACAGCCTCAAATTCGATGTGGACGTCGAGTCGACGCCGACGCCGGAGCCGGTGGATGTGACCGCTACCCCCTCAGATGAAGCTGATGGCGAGGATGGAGACGATGATGAGGGCGATGGCGAGGATCAGACATTAATGGAGTGGGTCGAGGACAATGTCCTCTACGTCGCGATTGGCGGCGGCCTCCTGCTGCTTCTCTTGATCGCGGCGATTGTGCTGGTGAGCAAACGAAAAAAGTCTACCCCGCCCGGCGGCGACTCTCCGCCCTACACGCCGCCCGCTGATGATTGGGGTTCGCCCTCGGATGATTGGGGCGGGCAGCCTGGCGGCGGCGCGACCATTCCCGGCGCGGGGGAGGCCGCCGATCCCACCCAGATGGGTGACGGCGGCGGATGGAGCGACGACGCCGGCGCTTGGGGCGGAGAAACCGCCGCAGGCACCCCCACGCCCTATCAAGATGAGACCGAGTTTGCCGGCGGGCCGGCCCCCGGTTTTGATCGCCCGCAGCCCGCATCGCCGCCGGGGCCTGGCGGCGCACCTCGTGATGGCAGCACCGTCATTTTAAGCCATGGTCCCAAGATGGAGCACGAGGCCCTGCTGATTGATCGTCGGGCGCAGCGCAATTATGAATTGACCCGCCCGGAGATGCGCTTGGGCCGCGCCGCCGAGAACGAGATCAAATTGGACAGTGAGAAGATCTCGCGGCGTCACGCCTTGGTTATGCTCGAGGGCGACACCTTCTACATCCAGGATTTGGGGAGCGCCAACGGCACCTTCGTCAACGGAAAGCAGGTGCGAGAGCGTGTCGCGCTGCACACCGGCGACGAGGTACGCCTGGGAGATCAGATCCTTCTCTTCAACCAACTTAGCTAGCATTGTTCCCGGCAGCATTCTAAGAAGACCTCCCAAAGCCGAGCGGGTTCCTGAGAAAAACCTGTCGGGTTTGGGAGGTCTTAAATCCCAGAAATTTTAAGGGGGTGTATTAGCATGGAACTCGTCATCGAGCATGGAGCTAACCAGGGCGAGCGATTTCCCATTTCACAACAGCGTTTCACCATCGGGCGGGGGCGGCAGTGCGATGTGACCCTGCCCGATACGCGCGTCTCCCAACGCCACACGGAGATCCGCTGGCAGGATGGCGCGTGGATTGTCTATGATCTGAACAGCGCCAACGGCACGTGGATCAATCGCCGGCGCCTGAACGGCCCTTACCAGTTGCGCCCCGGGGATCAACTGGGCGTAGGACGGACGATTATCTCTTTTTCGCGTCTGGCTCCGCAGATGGATGCGTATGTAGATCACGATGAAGGTGCGGGCGCGCCTGTGGCAGCACCGAGGGCGCCGGCTGTGGCAGCCGGCGTGTCCCCTGATGAGTTTGGCGGCACGATAGCGCTGGCCCTCGATGGCTTCGCGGCCCTCGGCGCCCTCCTGCTCATCGTCAGCGCTTTTCTCGATTGGTTTAGCTTTACTTTTCTATTTTCTCCGTATGACATCCAAGGTATTGACGCGGTGATCGGCATGGCTGCGCTCATCGGTGGTCTGCTGGCCTTTCTGCTGACGTCCGGCGCTCTACTGATGCGCTTTTTATTACGGCGTGGCGAGCGCTCGATACAGCAATTGGCGCCGTATGTGCGTTGGATTCCCTGGGCGAACGTGGTCATCGGAGGCGTGATGGTGGCGTTGGCTATCGCCGAGGTCATTCATTACAATGAAGGATCGCAGACCGAAGTGCTGTTCGGATTTACTGTTGAGGATTTCGTGACACTTTCACCGGAGCCAGGTGTTTTTATCGCTGGCATAGGCTTGTTGTTGTTGATGATCGGCGCGGTGGGCCAGATTGTAGTGACGAGTTTATCTCCACGGCGCTGAGAAGGATTTTACTTCGCTCTCTTTATTTCATAGATTTTCCATAGATTTTTCTTAGATTTTTTAGGAGGTAGGATGAGCACTTTCCCCTATGTCTTGCAAGTTCGGGTGGCGCACAGCAGCGATGAGCATCCTGTGCTGAAGGGTGAACTGATCTTGGGGCGCCGGCCGGAAAATGACGTCATCTTGGATGACCCGAAGATCTCTGGTCGCCACGTAAAATTGATCTTCGGCCCGGAGGCGCCCATGGTGGTCGACCTCGGCTCGCGGAATGGGACGCGCCTCAATGGGCAGCCCTTGCCGCCTCAGACGCCGGCGCCCTTTCGAGTCGGCGATGTGATCTCTGTTGGGTCGTTTTCGTTAAGCGTGCGTCCCGCCACTGCCGATGCGCCCGCGCCTCCGCCTGTCTCCCCTCAAATCAAGATCAGTGCGCGGCCCGAGCCGGGGATCGTAGTCCAGCTTGAGCATCGACTGGCCAAATATCCTTTGGATAAACCCTCGCTGACCATCGGACGGGCGGCGGATAACGATGTGGTGATCCCCGATTCGCGCATCTCCGGCCAGCACGCGCGCGTGGATCGCTCCAGCGCGGGCGTCCGCATCATCGACTTGGGGAGCCGCAATGGCCTTTTCTATCAGGGGCAGCGCGTCGATTCCCAGCGCTTGCAGGATGGCGATGTGGTGCATCTGGGCCAATCCGTAGTTCTGCAATTCCGCATGCACATTGGATTTGTGCCCGCGCAGCCTGCGACGAAAGAACGCCCATCGCCTAAACCTACCCCCCCGCCGACCCAATCGTTAGATTTGCGGGGCCGGGAGGTGATCAAAGTAGGGCGCGCGGCGGATAATGACATCGTCTTAGATCATTCCCAGGTCAGCCGCTACCACGCGCAGTTGCAGCGGATGGGCGGGCGCTATTGCCTGACCGATCTCAAAAGCTCGAATGGCACCTTCCTCAACGGCCAGCGCGTCGAAAAAGAGGGCTGGCCGGATGAGGGCGATGAGATTCGCGTCGGGCCATATCGGCTGCTCTTTGCCGAGGATGGCATCCAACAGATGGGCGAGCGCGGGCTGCGGCTCGATATCTTTGGCTTGCAGAAGTGGGTGAAGAATAAAGATACGGGTGAACCCCTCAATCTTTTGCAAGACATCTACCTCAGTATTTATCCTCGGGAATTTGTCGCGCTGGTCGGGCTGAGCGGCGCGGGTAAATCCACATTTATGGACGCCGTCAATGGCTTCCGGCCCGCGACCAATGGCGTTGTCCTGGTCAATGGCGATAATCTCTATGATAACTTCGATATGTACCGCAATGATATGGGGTACGTGCCGCAGAAGGATATCGTCCACAAGGAACTGACGATCTACGATGCGCTGAGCTACGCGGCTAAACTCCGTATGCCCGCCGATACGACCGAGGAAGATCGCCATAATCGCGTGATCGAAGTGATCGATGATTTGGGCTTGAGTGAGCGTAAGGATGTGACCATCAGCGCGCTTTCCGGCGGCCAACTCAAGCGCGTTTCGATTGGCGTGGAATTGATCACCGAACCGCGTCTCTTCTTCTTGGATGAGCCGACCAGCGGCCTGGATCCGGGCACGGAATACAATATGATGAAGCTCATGCGCAAATTGGCGGATGGTGGGCGCACGATTATGCTTATCACGCACGCCACTAAGAACGTCAAGCTCTGCGATAAGGTCATTATCCTGATGCGCGGGGGCAACCTGGCCTACTACGGCCCGCCGGAAGAGGCGCTGGCGTACTTCGATGCGTATCGCACGCAGGAAGAGAAGCGCACGAAGGATATGGAGTTCGATGATATCTACCTGATTTTGGAGGACAGAAGCCGCGGCCAGCCCGAGGCGTGGGCCGAGCACTACAAGAAATCGCGGCAATACAAAGAGAACGTTGTGGATCGTTTGCGCGAGACGCAACAACCAACCCCGGCGGCCACCACGCAGATGCGCGACACGCGGGTGGCCTCGCCCGGCGCAAACACTAAGCGCGTCTCCGCGCTGCGTCAATTGGGGATTCTTATCTCGCGCAGCCTCAAGATCATCACACAAGATAAGAAAGCGCTGGGGCTGATGGCGTTGATGCCTGTCGTGCTAGGGTTGATGGATTTGATTTGGGGCCTGAATCTTTTCGATCCGGTGGAGGGCAACCCCACGCGGGCTGTGATGATGATCTTCGTCGCGGCGGTCATCACGATGTTAGCCGGCTCCTTGAGCAGCATCTATGAGATCGTCAAGGAAATCGAGATCTACAAACGGGAGCGGGCGATTAACCTCAAAATACTGCCCTATGTGCTCTCGAAGGTCTGGGTCGGCGTGCTGCTCTCACTTTATCAAGCGGCAGTGCTTCTCATCTTCAAAATCATCTTTGTAATGCGTCCGGGCACGATCCCGGCCGGAGACGGCGCCTATATTCCGCTCTATGTCACGCTCTTTTTGGGCGCACTGGCCGGCTATCTGATCGGATTGGCGATTTCCGCCAGTGTTCCCAAGCCAGAGCAGGCGATGTTGGTGCTGATCATCGTCGTCGTGGCGCAGATTGTCTTCTCCGGCGCGCTGTTACCCCTCAAAGATACGCCGGGCAATCAGATCATCAGCCCGCTGATGAGCAATCGTTGGGTCGTCGATGGCATGATCAATCTCACGGGGATGGGCGATCCGCTGGTCGAAGACGATTGCTGGGATGAGCGCGACAAAGAAGGTTCCGACGGTGAGGTCGGCTGGAACGACATCCTCAACGAGAGCAACGAGGATAAGTTAGACCATGGCTGCGCCTGTATGGGATCGAATATCTTTGAGGATTGCGACACCTTCCCCGGCGTGCTCGACCCGGATTTCTACACTGACGAAGCCCAGAAGGCCTTAGATCGTCCCGAACCGACGCAGATGCCCTCGCCCACACCGTTGCCCTCGCCCACGCCGCTGCCCACCCCCACGCCCTTGCCGACGGCGACGCCCGATCCAGAGAGTCAGCCCCTCCCGCCGCAGGAAATCCAAAAGCAGAGCCAAGAGCAGTGCGAGGATTATATGGACGACTCGCAGGAGCAACAAGAGGCGTATTCTGATGATCGGGAAGAACAGTTGGAAGATTATCAAGACGAGCGTCAGGATCAGATGGAGGACTATCAGGACACGCTCACCGGCGACGACGGTTGGGCCGGCGCGAAGCAGGACTGGGCCGAGAATCGTCAGAAGGCGATCAGCAGCGCCGAGGGTGTGCTGAAGAATATGTTCGAAAGCTACGATTATGCCTTCCAGGGCGAGATTTACTCTCGCTGGGCCTGGATTGGCGGCCTGGGCATGGGGCTGTTGGGACTGATTATGTTCTTCCAGAAACGGAAGGACGTGGTGTAGAGAGCTTTGAAATATCGGAACCTTCCCGGAGGCTATGGATTTCTCAGTTTTTGTAGCTTCCGGGAAGGTAGTGTGTGCCAAAATGCGACTTGGAGAGAATCGTAATTCTCGATGGGTTGCAATAGATAGAGGATAGGTTTTAGATGGCAAATTCTCCCTCTTACGTTCTGCAAATTCGGGTCGGGCATTATGCTCCTGACGAGCACCCGATTTTGAAATCGGAACTAAAACTAGGACGCCGTCCAGATAACGATGTTGTTTTGGAAGCATCCAATATCTCTGGGCATCACGCGAAATTACTCCTTGCTTCAGAGACGCCTTTGCTAGTAGACCTTGGCTCTCGGAATAGGACATACTTAAACGGGCGTCCTGTACCCCCGAGAACGCCGACGCCCTTTCGGCCTGGCGATGAGATCAGGTTGGGGGCATTCCTTATTCGGGTGCGACTTACCTCGAAAGAGACGTCTACCCCGCCCATTGTCGCTCCGCGAATTAAGATGAGCGCGCGGGCGCGACCAGGGATCGCAGTGTGGGAGGACCACCGGTGTCTCAAATATTCCATCGAGCGGTTCCCTTTGCGGGTTGGTCGTGCGCCGGATAATGAAGTGCGCATCCAAGATCCGCGAGTTTCCAGTTACCATGCACGGATTGAGCGTGTGGGAGACGGCATCCGCATCGTAGATTTGGGTAGTCGCAACGGCCTCTTTTACCAAGGGCAGCGCGTTAACTCGCAAACCTTGCAGGATGGGGCGGTGATATATTTAGGTCGTTCTGCACTTGTCCAATTCCGCGCTCACGTTGGATTTGTACCTGCACAACCGACGTCTGAAAAGCGTCATCACACCCCCTCTACCCAAGCGCTTGACCTACGCGGACGGGACATCGTTAAGATTGGACGCTCCCGCGATAACGACATTATCCTGGCCCATCCTCAAGTCAGCCGTTATCACGCGATGTTGGAGCGGATGGGAGGGCGTTATTGTCTCATCGATCTTAAAAGTTCCAATGGGACATTTTTCAATGAACAGCGTGTTGTCAAAGAGGCATGGCCCGACAAAGGAGATAAGATCCGCATCGGCCCATATCGCTTATTATTTGCCGAGGATGGCATTCACAGACTAACGGACAGTGGATTGCGGATCGATGTTTTTGATCTTCAAAAATGGGTGCGCGAAGACCTCAACCTATTGAAGAACATCTATCTCAGCATCTATCCTCAAGAGTTCGTCGCGTTGGTGGGGCTGAGTGGCGCAGGGAAATCGACCTTGATGGACGCTATCAACGGCTTCCGGCCTGCGACGCACGGCGTGGTGTTGGTTAACGGCGACGATCTCTATAACAACTTTGATTTATACCGCAACGATATGGGCTATGTTCCTCAGAAGGATATCGTTCACAAGGAGCTGACTATCTATGAGGCGCTGAATTATGCAGCCCGGTTACGAATGCCCGCGGACACGTCTCCAGAAGAGCGCCATGAGCGTGTGATGGAAGTGATCGAGGAACTGGATCTCACGGCGCGGCAGGATGTGGCCGTTCAGAAGCTCTCCGGGGGGCAGCAGAAGCGCGTCTCGATCGGTGTGGAGCTGTTGACGAAGCCACGACTCTTCTTTTTGGATGAGCCGACCAGCGGCTTGGATCCTGGCACCGAATACAAGATGATGCGCCTGCTGCGCGATTTGGCCGACGAAGGGCGCACGGTGATGTTGATCACCCACGCTACTAAGAATGTGAAGCTCTGCGATAAAGTTATCTTTTTGATGGCCGGCGGGTACCTGGCTTACTATGGATCACCGGAGGAAGCGCTGATCTACTTCGATCAATACCGCACCAAGGAAGAACGGCGCATCAAGGAGATGGAGTTCGATGATATTTACTTGATCCTGGAAAACGGATCTTTGGGGTCGCCTCAGCAATGGGCCCAACGTTACATGGCCTCGGAGCAGTATCAGCGTGATGTTGTGGCGCGGCTTCAGAAAAATAAGCCGCCTACCCCTGTTCAACAGACCCAATCTCGCCCACCGACCAGTCGAGCGGCGCCTGGCGCCCAATCTAAACACATCTCGATGCTTCGGCAATTTGGCATCTTGCTCTCGCGTAATCTCACCATTCTGATGCAGGATAAAAAAGCTTTGTTGATGATGATTCTAATGCCCATCATCTTAGGGGCTATGGACATTATCTGGGGGACGGAGCTGTTCGACCCGGTGCATGGCGAACCGGTTCGCGTCGTCATGATGCTCTTTGTTACAGCGGTCATCACGCTGCTATCGGGGGCCTTGGGCAGCGTTTATGAAATTGTCAAAGAGATTGAAATCTACAAACGAGAACGGGCCATTAATCTCAAAATCCTGCCTTACGTGCTCTCCAAAGTGACCGTAGGTATCTTATTGGCCTTATATCAGGCTGGCATGCTGATGCTGTTTAAAATTTTGCTGGTTATGCAACCCGATGTCTTGCCGGCCGGCCCAGAGGCTTATCTCCCGCTCTATGTGACGCTCTTCTTGGGCATCCTGTGCGGCTATCTACTGGGATTGGCTATCTCCGCCAGTGTGCCCAGGCCGGAGCAGGCTATGCTGGTGTTGATCGTATTTGTCGTGATGCAAATTATCTTTTCTGGGGCGCTGATTCCCTTGCGAGAGATACCCGGACATCAGATCATCAGCCCGTTGACGAGCAACCGATGGGTCGTCGAGGGATTGATCAATCTTACAGAGATGGGGCAGTCCTTAGTAGAAGATGATTGTTGGGATCATCGCGAGCGCGAACGTGAAACTCCCGAAGACGAGGCCGGATGGCGTGATATTCTCAAAGAGGATAACGATCAAAAGTTAGAGCGCGGTTGTGATTGTATGGGTTCGAATATCTTTGTCGCCTGTCGGGATTTCCCCGGCGTCTTGGGGGAGGATTTCTACACGGAGGATGCGCAAGCGGCTTTAGAGGATGAGGAGTTCATAGAACCGCCGACGCCGACGCCTTTGCCGACGCTCACCCCCAGACCTACCGCCACGCCGGAAGTTTATCCTCAAACTGTGGAGCAGTGCCAGGCGCAAAGCGCGGAGCAGTGCGAAAATCATATGAAGGATGTTCAAGAGCAACAAGAGGAATACTCGGATCAGCATCAAGAGCAGATAGAAACGTATCAAGAGGACTTGGCCGATGAGAAAGGTGAGTGGACTGAGGCGCGTCAAAAAGCCATCGCCGGGGCGGAGGGCCTATTGCAACGCGTATTCCAGAATTACGATTACGCTTTTCAAGGAGAAATCTATCCTCGCTGGCTGGGATTGGGTGGCATTAGCGTGTTGCTCATCGGCTTGATAGTTTTCTCCCAAAAGCAGAAAGATATGATATGATCTTTCCCCTGGTGTTGATTTTACATCTACGTAACTTATATCAATGAATTTATGTGGTGATTTTACCTTATGAACCCATCTTCTTACGTTCTGCAAATTCGGGTCGGGCATTATGCTTTGGATGAACATCCGATTCTAAAGCGGGACGTGATGCTGGGACGTCGACCTGATAACGATGTCATTTTAGAGGCAGATGATATCTCTGGTTATCATGCGAGATTGACTTTTACAGCGAAGACGCTGCTGGCAATAGATCTTGGCTCCCGGAACGGCGCCCGCCTCAATGGACAGGCTATGTCGCCTCAGGTCCCGACGCCCTTTCGGCCTGGCGATGTGATAAAAATTGGGCCGTTCTCTTTGCGCGTGCGAGCTGCCACTTCCGAAACCCCCGCGCCGCCCGCTGTATCCAGGCGAGTTAAAATCAGCGTGCCGCCCCATCCGGGGATCGCCGTGTTGAAAGATCATCAACGTGATAAATATCCTGTTGCGAATTCTTCATTGACAATTGGTCGTGCGCCGGATAATGCTGTGACAATCCAACATTCGCTCGTCTCTGGTCATCACGCGCGGATTGAGTTTAGTGATGGGCGCTTCAGAATTGTGGATTTGGACAGCCGTAATGGGATCTTTTATCAAGGCCGGCGCATCACTTCTCAATGGCTGCAGGATGGCGACATGGTGTATTTAGGTCGATCCGTGGCGATCCAGGTGCGTGCTCATATTGGGATGGTGCCTGCGCAGGCGCTGGCTAAGCCTGGTGAGGACAAGGCTGCCCGCGTTGCTTCGCCTCTTGATTTGAAGGGGCGACGGCAAGTCAAGTTGGGTCGAGCTTCGGATAATGACATTGTGCTTGAGGATTCTCAAGTTAGTCGTCATCATGCGATCTTGGAGCGCAGAGACGGAGGATATTGTCTCACTGATCTTCACAGCTCCAATGGCACATTTCTCAATGATAAGCGGGTGATGAATGAGGCGTGGCCCAAGCCAGGGGATAAAATCGGCATTGGATCATATCAATGGCTTCTCGTTGATGAGGAGAAAGAGAGGAAAGCGCCGGCGCCGGCGGTTGTAGAGGGCGAGTCACGCTCTGATGATTTCGCGTCTCAATCGTGGCCGGCCCCGATTTTCTGTGAGGCTTGTGGGGCGAAAAATTCGAGCGCTTTTGATGCTTGTATCCGCTGTGGACATGTCATCACGAAGGCTTCGCCGGTTAAGGAGCGCCAGTTGATCGAGACGTTAGCGCGTAGTTCTGCCAGGCAGGATCGCCTGGACGCGATGGATGAGTTAGGAAAGCTCAAAACTCGCGGGGCCGCGTTTCAACTGCTGGAGGTCAGTAAACGTAAAGGGTTAAAAAATGTGTCCGACCGCCAATCTGCCCAACTTAACCTGGCCGAAGTTATCATCACCACAGACTCGATCATTCTATGTGACCAATGTGGGGCAGCCAACGCGCCGGATGCCAAATTCTGTTATCATTGTGGCGCGCGAGTATCGCGGCCCACAGCTTCTCCTCAAGAGGTGCAGCGCTTAATCGGTGTGGCTCGTCAAGGATCGGGGGAACAACAGTTGCGGGCTATTGAACGTTTAGGGCAACTTCGAGCGCCGGCTGCTGCGCCGGTGCTGGGGGAGCTTTTCAAGCAGTGGGGGCGGCCCTTCGGTTTTAAGATCGAGGTGTTGTGGGTTGTAGAGGCGTCGATTGAACTGGGCGAAACGTCAATTGCACCTCGGTTATCTAAATTATTGAGTGAACCCCTGCAAGTGGACTGGGTCATCCGGGCCTTGATAAGACTCAATCGCCTTGATTTGGTTATGAAGTACTTTCTACCCAAAATCAAGCCAGATAAGCATGATAAAGAAAGAGGAGAAAACCTTCAATTCGTGTTAGAGGCGGCGACCACTTGTGGTGCAGAAGCCGTTTCTCCTTTGTGCGAGAATATTATTAAAGAGAAGAAGCGTTGGGACCCAGGTGTGGGCTATTTCATTATCTACCCCAATCCCATTGCGGTGTTGATAACCTCGATTATAAGTGTGGGATACACCTTGTTCGGTCGGTCGGCTATTGCTGATGAGGGGAAGCTCGCCGCCGCTATGATGGTCACCGATGATCCGGTCACACCGGATCTGTTAAAGAACGTGCCGTTGGATGTTCGCAAGGTGATGGCTCTGCGCTGTTACAGCACCGCTTTATCAACTATTGCTGACCATAGCCCAGAATCCGTTAAGGCCGAACTCAAAGTGCGAAACAAATCCTTGGAACGGGCCGTGATTGGGCTGGCGTTGGCCAGACGTGGGGATGAGGCGGTATATCAGATGCTTAAAAAATTGCGCGATAGCTCTGATTGGGTGACGCGGTTGCTCGCGTATGAGGGATTGGTAGTTCTTGTGGATGCGACCGGTAGAATGCCAGGACAGGATCAATTAGCTGCGCTGAAAGATGAAGATATACGAGTCCGCACTGCGGCCGCGCAGGTGATGGCCAGGGCCAAAGAGTCAACTTATTATGCGCCTCATATCCTGGCGTTAGCTGATGCGGATAGCAAAAAACAGCGCATGGCAATTTTGCCTGTGGTTGCGTGGTTAGCTTCCAATGGTTATCCATCAGCAGTCGCCAGGTTGCAGGTGTTGGCCCGGCGAGATTCGAACCGGGCGATACGGGAGAGCGCGAAAGATTTCTTGAGTAGCGCAAAAAATTAATGGCCAGGTCCGTTCTCCGGAGAGGGAAGTTGTTTTTCAAGGATAGAGGGATATGATATGATGCAACAACAGCCGTACATCCTCCAAATTCGCGCCGAGCAAGGGCGCGTGTATGAGCGTCCGTTGCGCGATGGGGCCATCTCGATTGGCCGGCAGCCCGACAATGATGTGGTCTTAGATCATCCCTCGGTTTCTGGCCGCCATCTCCGCATCGAGGCGGCCCCGCCGGGAGCCGAGGCGCCTTTCACGGTGGTGGATGTAGGCTCGCGCAATGGGACGCTCCTGCGCGGGCAGCGACTCACGGCTCACGCGCCCGCTCCCTTACATCTCGAAGAGCAGGCGACTTTCGGCTCTTATGCCTTGCGCGTGGTGCGCGGGGTGGGGGCATCCGTCGGCGTGGATCAAGCCGGCGCTGTGCTTAATACTTCATCTCCATCTTCATCTTCGTCTTCGTCTCCATCGCCGTCGCAGCGAGGTCTCTGGATGTTAGCGGCGGCCGGCTTCACCCTGGCTCTGATCTCGTTGGTGATCAATATCGTGTTGGTCGCCAAGTTGAGCCGGGTCGCCGGTGTGGGGGGCGAAATTATGGCGGAAGTCGGCGGCGCGGTTGACGAATCTCTAACCGAAGGTATAACGTTAGATATTGATATCTCCCAATCGATTCCTATCTCCACGAGCGTGCCGATTGATGAGAAACTGGATGTGCATGTGAAGCACAATGTGACCATCGATGAGGTAGTCCGTACCGAAGTCTTTATCCCGGTAGCGAATCGCTCGGTGAATATCAACATTCCCATTCGCGCGACGATTCCCTTAGACCTGGTGGTGCCCGTGCATGTCCAGGAAACCATACATTTCAACGAGGATATTCCGGTTGATACCTCCGTCCCCATCCACTTGGATCCCGAGGCGCTGGGCCTCGGCCCGTTGATGGAGAAGATCCAAGGATGGATGGCACGGCTGCAAGACCTATTTTGATTTTTGACGAGAGGATGAAGGGGAGGATAAAGATATGAGTAGCCCTTCCGTAATTGGCCCCTATCGCATCATCGAAAAGCTGGGGCGCGGCCGGCACGCTACCGTCTATAAAGCGCAACAGCGGGGTTTGGATCGTCCCGTGGCGTTGAAGGTGTTGCGCGATTACGATCAAGCGACGCTGGAGAAGTTCAAGCGCGAGGCGCGCCTCTCCGCGCGGTTGAAGATCCCCGATGTGCGGCAGACCTACGAGGCGGGTCAGACGCGCGAGGGCAATATCTTCCTGGCGATGGAATATGTCGATGCCTCGCTCAAGGACGTGATGCGCCGGCAAGGTCGCCCCTTCACCCGCGATGAGGTCGTGCGCTTGCTCGCGCCCATCGCCCAGGCCTTGGATGCGATGCACCAGCAGAGCCTGGTGCATCTGGACATCAAGCCGGAGAATATCTTAGTCTCCGCTAGCGGGCGCACCCTCCTGGCCGACTTCGGCATCACCCGGCAGCGGGGCGAGCGGACTACGGAAGGCACGCCGCGCTATATGTCGCCGGAGCAGGCCACCGGCGACCGGCCAGTGGGGCCGCAGACGGATGTTTACTCGCTGGGCATCGTCATCTACGAGATGCTGACGGGACGCCCGCCTTTCCAGAGCGAGCGCGACGATGTCTTATTGCGTCAACACGTGCAGGATGTCCCGCCGTCGCCGCGCGATTTGAATCCCCGGCTCGACCGGGCCGTGGCGCGGACGTTGCTCGCGGCGTTGCACAAGGATCCGCACGAGCGGCCGGTCAGCGCGGGCGAGTTGTTGCGCGAATTGGCCGCCGCGCATTCGACGCCCATCGATGTGGTGGTCGATACGGTGCGCGAGCGCCCGCAGATGGCGTTGATCCCGGCCGGGATGATGGCGATAGTGCTCTTTGGCTTCTTGGTGTTTGGCGGCGGGAATGGGAATGGCGGCCCGGCGTCCCCGCCGACGATCACGCCGGTGGTGATCACGACAACGGCGACGGT
>CAZCAI010000036.1:0-29887 GCA_964496595.1 uncultured Anaerolineales bacterium | reverse complement strand
ACTGATGTTTCGGCTTCGATTTGACAAAGGTGCCACTTGGCACTATTCGCAATTCACAATTCACAATTCGCAATTCGCAATTCGCAATTCTAAATATGGAACAAAAACAGAAAATGGAACAAAAACTGCCCTACGCCCCCCTGTTGATGAGAATCGGGATTGTACTTATCTTCCTGATCGTCACGGGTGTGGCCGGCTGGGTGACCTTCACGCAGGTGCGGGAACAGGTCGCCGGATCGCAGATCCTGCCGGATTTCATCGTGAAGACCAAAGATGCCAGCCCTAACGTCAGCCGGGTGGAGGGCGAGACTTTGCCCGTCTGGACAGGCACCGACCGGGTCACGGTTTTGATCATGGGCGTGGATGAGCGCGCGCAGGAGGATGATTACTGGCGCACCGATACGATGATCGTCGGCACGTTGGACCCGGTGACGATGGAGGCCGGCGTGCTCTCGATCCCGCGCGATCTCTGGGTGCCCATCCCCGGCTACACAGAAGGACGCATCAACACCGCGCACGCTATCGGCGACGCCTACGACCATCCCGGCGGCGGGACAGCGCTGGCGGTCGAGACGGTCGAATACAACTTAGGTATCGAGGTTGATCACTTCGTGCGGGTGAATTTTCAGGGCTTCGTGCAATTGGTGGATGCCATCGGTGGCATCGAGATCGAGGTGCCGGAGACCATCGATGATCCCCAGTACCCCGATTACAACTATGGCTACGATCCGCTCTACATCGAGGCGGGAACGCACGACTTCGATGGGGAGATGGCGCTCAAGTACGCGCGGACGCGCCACTCTACCGGCGGGGATTTCGACCGCGCCCGGCGGCAGCAGCAGGTGATCCTGGCGATCTTAGAGCGGGTCACGGACCTCAATATGCTGCCGAAGCTGGCGCAGCGCGCGCCGGAGATCGTCAATATGATCGAGGATTCTGTGAAAATCGATCCCAATTTGCAATTAGACGAAATCATCGCGCTGGCGAACCTGGCGGTGGAGATCGACCCGGAGGAGATTCACTTTCGGGTGATTGATGAGTCCTGCACGCTGTTTAAAACTACGCCGGAGGGGGATATGATCCTGGTGCCGCTGCGGGATAAGATCCGCGAGGTGCGCGACGATATCTTCGGTTATGACAACGGCGACGACAATGCTGAATCGGTCGCGGAGGAAGAGGCGATGATCTCAATCCTCAACGGGACCGGGGTTGGCGGCCTGGCCTACGTGACGACCGAGTACTTCGAAGCAAATGGCCTATCCGTCGCGACCTACGATAACGCGGAGCGACAGGACTACACCTCCTCGCTCATTATCCTCAACCGCGACAAGCCCCACACAGCGGCCAAGATCCGCTCCCTGCTGAATCTCCCCCAATCCGCTGTGGTGAATGGCGCCAATCCCACCGCCGATTACGACGTGGTGGTAATCCTGGGGATGGACTACGCGGAGACGCAGACGGATCTGCTCACCGAGCCGGAGGAGTAACCCTTGCGAAGGTTCCGGCGGGCGCCTGAAATTCGGGGCACATCTGCAAACCAGCAGATGTATCTGCTAGGCGGCTCCGGTTAACCTTCGCAAGGTGCGCTTTCACTCCACCGGATTTCCCAACGGCTGCATAATGATGTAGTTGAAGCCATTCATCGGCACGTGCTCAACCAGGCCATAATGCTGCCCGATGGCCGCCAGCACCGGCGGCGGGTAGAATTGGGCGCGCATAATCACCAACCCGAACGCCTCCTGGCGGATCATCGCCTCCAACTCCGTCGTATCCAACAGCCCGTTGTTGTAGAGGTTGAGCAGTTGGGTGGGATTGGTGACCACTTGCTTGCCCGCGCGCATCGAGAACGCGGCCTCCTCGCTGAAGATGGGCTTGTCCGTCGCCTCGACGTAGGCCATGATCCTCGCGCCGCCCTCGTAATCGCGCGGTCGCATCAGGTGGCCGACTTGGGTGTAGCCCACTGCATCGAAGTACGCGTAATCCGCGTAGACCGATTCTCCCTCCAGATTGAGCGCGCGCGCCACTGTGCCCCACACCGGCCCTTCCGTCGGCAGATGGATCATGCGCGAGGCTTGCACCAGGAAGAGCAGCGGCACGAGCACGGCGAAGGCCGATGCCCAGCGCGGCCGCGCGGCCGCGATCCCATCGCGGACTCTGCCCAGCGCGAAGCCGGCGAGGATGATCGCCGCCGCCACCGAGGTGACCCAGTAGGCCTCGCCCGCGCCCCATTTCCCCGAAAGCAGGCCCATCCCCACGCCGCTCACAAACCAGATCGCGTAGATCGAGAGGCGCTCGACGTAAGCCTCGTAGCCGATCATCCCCACCGCCAGCAGTACCCACACCGGGTGAATCTTGAACCAGTTGCGCGCCAGGCCGATCAAGCGCGGGATCTCGTAGGCGTTGACGTTCGCCGCGATGGTGTTGAGCCACCATTGGCCATCGGTGGCCCAGTTGATGCTTAAGAAGATCAGGCCGAAGACCGCGCCGAATCCGGCGGCCAACGCGATAGCGCGCAGCGGTCGGCGCAAGAAGAGATAGCCGAAGACCGCCGCCGCCGTGAAGACGGCCAACTGTTTGGTGTAGCCGGCCAGGAGCAGACAGCCTAATCCCAAAAGCAGGGGACGAAGCCGCATCTTGCCGGATGTCTCCCCATTTTCGTTATAGACGCCGGCGATGAAGAAAACGGCCAGCGTCTCGAAGAAGACCATCGTCAATTGCTGGCGGCAGAGCGGCCCGACGTGGTAGACGAAGTTGGAGGCCGGGTAGGCCAGCGCCGCCATCGCGGGCAGGAAGATGCCGCCGGTGCGCCGCCGCACCGTCCAGCCGATAAGGCCGGCGGTGAGCAGCGTGATCGTAAACGAGAGGACGCGGCCCGCCAACAGCGTCGGCCCGAAGATGGGGAAGAGGGGGATCATCAGCAGGTGAAAGACGGGCGGATAGTTCGAGGCGTAGAAGGGGTAGGTGTTGCTATCGCGATAGGGCCATTTCCCCTGGCTGTGGAGCACCGCGTCGTACAGCTCGAAGCTCTCGCCCTGGTCGTAGTCGTAGGGCCAGCGGAAGAGATCGACGGCGTAGGTGACGTAGACGGCTAAGTAGCCCAAGAAAGCGATCACGGCCAGCGCCGCCAGGCCGCGTCCCAGCCAGCGCAGCGCGCGCTCGCGTTGTGAGGCCGGCGCGGGGAGCTGCGCGGCGTAGCGCGGCTCCGTCACGCGCGCGGCCGGCGCATCGCCGCCCCAGAGCAGCAGCGGCGCGCCCAGCGCCGCGACGCCCAGGCCCGCCAGGAGCATCGTGCGTTCCACCGGCCCGATCCCGCTCCATTGCCCGCCGCCCAAGCGCCCTAATACAAGGATCGCCGCGTCGGCGCCTAAGCCCAACGCGATCACCAGCCATCCCAAGTGCTTTTTCGTTATCGTCTGCGGTATTATTGATGTCATCGTTTTCGTAGTCATAATGAAAAGCATTATAACGTAGAAACGCGAACCTTCCAGGTCTGTTTAGGGTGTGGGTGTCTATCAAAATTTGGCAAGAAGTAACGTGCCGGGTTATAATGAAATCAAGTCATGATTAAGGAGTACTCAGAGCTATGAGTGAATCGAAGCAGATAAAAGAGACCGCAGCGGACTACATAACTTCATTGACTTCATTGACCTCGGCAGTTGATCTCAGTCATCCTGTTGTCTTGGAGCAGGATGGGGAGCCTATGGCGGTGCTGATGAGTGTCGAAAGTTATGAGCGCTATCAGAGGCTGTTGGCGAAGCGAGAACAAATATCTGCCGGAGAAGCGCGTCGAGCCGCCGACCAAGCTCTCTTTGGCGATTTGGTCGGCTGCGCGTTGAGCAGCGCCGATCCCATCTGGGCGCCCAAGCCCGAGCCACATTGGCGCGTCCCCTATCGCCTTTTCGATGGCACGCTTGTGACTGTCGTGACGGTGGATGCGCACACGGGGGCAGTGTCGCTGACCGAGGAGGAGCGCACCGAAGTGCTAGAACAAGTCAAATCCCTGGTAACCGACGCCAATGCCGCTACTTGATCACCCCGCGCACGTTCAACAACTCACCCTGGGATATTGCTTGCCCGCTTGTGGGCAGATGGCGCTGGCTCAATTAGGCATCGAGGTGACTCAAGAACAGGTGGCTCAAGTTTTGGAGACGCGCATCGGGGTTGGGACGCCTTTCTCGCGGGTGAAACGCCTACAAAAGTGGGCGAATGCTGTGCGGATCACAGAATGGGGTGGAGCGAAAGCGCTGGTAGCCGCGCTGGATAAGAAAGCGGCTGTCATTGTTGCTTTGACGACGACGCCTGCTTTACCGGGTTGGGGCGATATTCGCACTCAGCACACCGTTTTGGTCGTAACCGTTGGGCCTGACCGCACTACCTACTATGATCCGGCCCTGAGCCAAGGCCCAGTCTCTGCCCCTCGTGATGAGTTTCTTTTATCCTGGAGCGAGATGGCTGAACTGGCAGCCTTTTTAAAGTGAGTTGAGACAATTTCAGAGCAAGCCCCGAAGGGTGTCCGAAAACCCCCTTCGGGGCGGGTTACCTCTTTCATCCTCCCCGACTCAGCCCTTATAGCTCGAGGTGTTGCGTCACCTCGGCGAGCAGCGAGGCGGAGAAGCAAGGTTCTTGCGCGCCAACAACCTCGTTGTACGCGCCGAAGAGCTTCCAGGGCGCTTGCACAAGCGCGATCACGCGCTCGCGAGGCAAGACCCCGCTAATCCGCTGCACCATCCGCCCGGCGGCGAAGTGTCCGGCGGGCAGGCCAGCGCCGGAGCTGTCGATGCTCAGAGATTGGAAAGCCGCGCGCAGTCGTTCCAGCTCCTCTGGATCGGACGTGGTCAACGCGCCGCTCAGGAGCGCTTCGATCTCTTGGAGCAGTCCGGCCGGCCAGCGGGCTTCCAGTTCGCGCACGCGCGCGTTGTGCGCTTGCGCCTCCTCCGTCGTTTCCGGCGTCGCTTCTATCGCCTGGGGACTGAAGAAGGCATTGGCTAGCCCCTCGGAAACCAGGTACTCGATCACCTGCGCGCTAAGTTCCCCCGCCGCGTTTTGGCGGCGAAGCTGCTGCAAGCGCGGGTTGCGATCGAACCAATAACTCGCTCCTACGTGATGGAACTCGTGGCCCAGGCCCTCCACCACGCCAGCAACTCGCTCTGGCGGGATCTTGAGGACACTGAGGAAGACCTGCCGCCCTCTAAACATCCCGCCGTTGAAGTTATCGACGGTCAGGTGCAAGTCGATCCCCAGCGGCGTCTCCGGCGGCAGGTAGGCCAGGACCTTCGTCTCGATACCGCGCGTGTCCACCTCCCGCAACGCAGCAAGCGAGCGCCGACATCGCGCATTGATCTCCGGCTGCATAGCCTCCGCGAAGCCCTGAGCGATGGCGCGCCAGAAGAAGGCCGGCTCCATCTGCTGATCGCATCCCGGATCGCGCAAAAGCGCGCGCACGCCCGCTTCCACATTCTTGATCCCCCGGCTATACGCGCCGACCCACGCAGCGAAGGAGGGATTTTCCCATAGCGCCGCCCACAGTTCGGCGACCTCGCCGCCTTGCCCCAGCGACTGCAAATAATCGAGCAGGTGACGCGCTCCGCTTCCCATCGTTCGAATCATCTGTGCCTCCATCCTACAGGTGCGTTACCCCTCATCATCTTCCTCATCCTCGTCCAAATCGACGTCGGCCTTCATCAACTCGCGGAGAAACAGCGTGGCGTAGGCGCCCTTCGGGGCGAAGAACGATACGACTAACGTCCGCTCATCTTCCATCCGATAACTGAGGCCGTCGGGATAGTAGCGCAGGGGGCGACGGGCGCCTTTGGCGCGCACGGGCCGGAACTCCTCCGGCGTGAGATTGGCCGCCGCTAAGATCTCGGCCTCCAGCGCGGCCGCCTCGTCGTGGGACGCGAACATCTTGTAGCCGTAGATCGGGCCGGTGGGGCTGATCGCCCACGCCTTGACGCGCGGGCGCTCGACGGCCACATCCTCGACCACGAAGTGACCGCCGGTATCCTCTTTTTTGGCGATGTCGCCTAAGAGCAGGTTGTCCATCGCGCCCTGCTGGATGCGCCGAGCGAGCACCTGATTGAAGAGCGCGGATTGGAGCGCGCTGATGAAGAAGCGTCGCATCCGGCGGGAGGGATAGCGGCGCAGGCCGTGGGCTACCATCCCCTCTTCATCGTCGCGCAGCAAACACAGGCCGATCTCGGCGTTGTCGCCGTAGTTGCCAAAGCGCTGCGGCCCATAGCCGTTGGGCACGCCGCGCGCCAGCAGCACCTGGACGATGGCCTCGGCGCGCGCGGCGGCGTCGGGCGCGACCTCGCGCAGGCGCAGCGTGAAGCGATTGCCTCTGAGGTGACCGGTGCGCAATTTGTTGGTGTGCAGCTTGGCCCACAGCACCTCCGCGTTCTCCAGCTCCAGCGCCATAATCCGCTCCGGCGAGACGAAGTGCGCGGAGAAGGTCTGCTCCGCGACGGCGCGGGCATCCTTCAGGCCGGCGTAGCTAACCTTGCGGCGGGAGACGCCTAACTTGCGCGCAATCTCCTCGAGCAGCGCCATCGTGGGCGTGTCGCGCTTGCGGACGCGGAAAAACGTATGCTCGCCCTCGCCGCACGGCTCGTAGGCCGGAACCTCCTCGACGATAAAATCCGCGATCTCCTGCCGGATCACGCCGCCGACGCCGGGCAGACCCTCGGTCAGGTAGGGTAGAGTCCAATCAAGCATCTGTTACCTCCTGTGGAGAATAGGGAATGAAGAATTGCGAATTGCGAATAATGCTATTGAGTAAAGATTCAAAATTCTAAATTCGCAATTCAAAAATGGACGTGATGAGCTATTTCTAAAAGTGTCCGGTAGATAGAATGTATTTCAGGATTTGATACAAAAGTCGAAAGTCTAAAGTCTCCTCTTGCTGGGCGCGGAATCTCGTTACATCATCCAGTATACAGGATTTGCGGTTATTTTGCAGGGTCGGTCTGGGCCATTCGCATCGTCTATGTGATAGATGGGGGATAGATGTTATAATGGGGCGGCGACGTCACATAGCCTATGTTGAGCTACCTTGACCCACAGGAGCACATCTTGAATCACGACCCGATACGATATGGCATTTTAGGCGGATCGTTCAATCCGCCGCATTATGGACATCTGGCGCTGGCGGAGACGGCGCGCGTGCAATTGCAGCTCGCGCGCGTGCTCTTCGCGCCGGCGGGGAAGCCGCCCCACAAGCCCGATCAGGAGCTCACCACCTCGGAGGATCGGGTGGCGATGGTGCGCGCCGCGATTGCGGACAACGAGCACTTCGCCCTCTCGCGCGTCGACGTGGATCGGCCCGGCCCGCACTATACCGTGGATATGATCGCGCGCCTCCGCGCGACCTACCCCCACGTCACGCGCTGGGTCTTCTTGATGGGCGAGGATTCGCTGCACGACCTCCCCTCCTGGCGCGATCCGGCGGGCATCCTGGCGCATGCGGATCTGGCCGTGATGCCGCGCCTGAGCAAGCGCGTGGATACAGCGGAACTCACGGCAAAGCTCCCCGCCATCGAGGCGCACCTGACGTGGCTGGACATCCCGCCCGTGAACTACGCTGCCACCGATCTCCGCCAGCGCGTGAGAAAAGGATTGCCGCTACGATATTTTGTCCCGCCGGCGGTGGAGGCTATCATCCGCCACCGGGATTTGTACCGCGATTGATTCGTATTGCGTATTGCGTATTCCGTAATTAAATTAGCCGCCCAGGTAACATTAAATTCTACGGTTCGCGTTTTACGTCTTTTTTAGGAGGAAGATATGCGTCGTGTATGGTTATTATCGTTTATCTTGATGATCGTTCTCACCGGCTGCGATGAGATCGAGTCGCTGCTGCCAGAGCCTGAAGCAGAAACGCTGCCCTCGGAGTACGTTGTACCGACGCCGGAGAGCCTTTTCCCGCCGGAGACCTCGACGGCCACGCGGATCCAATCACGCGGACGGATGATCGTCGGCGTGCGCTACGATCTGGAGCCGCTCTCCTACATCACCTCGGAGAGCGACGTCGTCGGCCTGGAAATCGACCTGGCGCGTGAGTTGGCCCGGCGCTGGCTGGGCGATCCCGACGCCGTCGAGTTTCGGCAGGTGCGCTCCGACACAGCCTACGAGCATCTGGCGGAGGGAAGCATCGATTTCGCCCTGGCCGGCCTGATCCACACGCAAAACGCGGAGGCGCAGGCCGATTTCAGCCCGCCCTACTTTATGGATGGGCAGGCACTGCTCACCTTCCCCGATACAGGCATCCAGAGCGTCGAGCAAACCAGCGGGCGCCGGGTCGGCGTGGTGACGTGGACGGACGGTCAAGCCGCCCTGCAGGCCCACGAGAACATCTCGCCCACTTACGTGACCTACGAGAGCTTCTTCGACGTGGTCGAGGCGCTGCGCACGCGCGAAATCGACGCCTACGCCGATCTCTACCGTCGCCTGGAGCGCGCGCGCCGCATGGTCAACGGCGCGACCATCGTGGGGCAGCACACCTGGGCGCCGGTCGCGATGGCCTATCGCCACGACGATCCCTTTTTCAGCAACCTGGTAGAACTGACGTTCCGGGATATGGCCGTCGATGGCGCGCGGGACGCGCTCTACGCCCGCTGGCTGCCGACGACCTCGCCGCCGACGCCGGAGCAGTGGCCGGGCGAGGCGGAGACGCCCACCTTAGATGCCTCACCACCCCAGCGCTCGACCCTGGATGTGATCGGGCGCATCCGCAATCGCGGCTCGCTCTCCGTGGGCTACTTCGTGGATCGCTGGCCCTACAGCGCCG
Organism: uncultured Anaerolineales bacterium; assembly: GCA_964496595.1. GTDB lineage: Bacteria > Chloroflexota > Anaerolineae > B4-G1 > SLSP01 > JAAAOZ01. The sequence goes on along the minus strand of CAZCAI010000036.1, from coordinate 21,102 downwards.
ACCGCGACGACGGCGTGCCCACCGGCTTCGAGGTGCGCCTGGTGGAGCAGATGGCCGAGCTGTGGTTGGGCAGTCGCCAGGCCGCGACCTTCATCCCCGTCACCCAGGCGGATGCCGTGCAGCGGTTGACCCAGGGCGAACTGGATATGTTGGTGGGCAACTGGGTCCACACGCGCGAGGCGGAACTGAGCGTCGATTTTTCAGTCACCATCTTGGATGATGGCGTCAGTCTCTTCTCGTTGGCCGCGGCGCCGGCCAGGACGCCCGAGGAGCTGGCCGGACAATCGGTGGGCGTCGTCGAGGGTAGCCCCGGCGCGCAGGCCCTGCCGCAACTCTCCCAATCCGCCGGCGTGGGTGTCAGTTCCAACACCTACCCCAATTTCGCCGCCGCGCTCGAGGGCCTGAATCGAAACGAAGTAACAGCCTTGCTCACCCATCGCCGGCCCGCGCTGGAGATCCTCTTCCGCCAAATGGGGTATGTCATCACCGACAACCGCATCACCTATCGGCCCATCGCGCTGATGTTGCCCCAGGGCGATTCTGAATATCGCGATTTGGTCAATCTGACGCTGATGACGCTCTACGATAACGGCGCCTATCCCGAACTCTACCAACTCTGGTTCGATGACGCCGTCCCCGACCTGAGCGGCTGGCCCGGCCATCCGGGCATCGCCCTGCGCATCAGCGCCCCGGCCCCGGCGGAAGAATGAGTAGCGAGTCGGTTACCGGCGCAGGCCGGTTTCGTCAACGTAGCCGCGAATTGATTCGCCAGGCGTTGCCTTTGGAATAGAACTGGCCTCTGTTGGATCAAACATAAAGTTAAGATTTGATTATCCCCCCGCTGTTGACCGGTAAATTTGCACGTTTTCGGTTTGGGAGTACACTAAAGGCAGCGGCCCTTTTGGAAATTGCCGGCCCCCCAGATAACCCTAAGCGTGAGGATCACACACCTTTTGCGTCGTTACCGGCAAATCCCTGAAGAGCCGCGGTATCTACGTCTGAAGTTGGAGGTAATATGCAACCCATCTTTGATGTTTGTCAGCCCCGCCCGGAAGTCCTCTCCGGCGCGCTGAAAGAGGACATCTTCGCGGCCCGGCTTCACGATGTGATGACGGGAAGCGCGCCGCCGATTTATCAGGACGCCGAGCTGTTCTTCGATAACACCTACCCCACCGAGGGGCTGCGCTTGCTGTTGCGCGAGGCCCTGGGCCGATTGACCGGCCAGCAGCCCACCGCCAGCCCGATTATCCGGCTGGAAACGGCGTTCGGCGGCGGGAAGACGCATAACTTGATCGCGCTCTATCACGCGGCGCGCGGAACGGCACCGCCAGAATGTCTCGCGGATGTCCTCTCCGCGACGCTGCTGCCGCAGCCCGGCGATGTGCGGATCGCCGGCGTCGTCGGCTCCGATCTCGATCCCAGCGTGGGCCTCTACCACGCCGACGACAATATTCGGACGTTCACCCTCTGGGGCGAACTGGCCTACCAGCTCGGCGGGACCGCCGGGTACGCGCTGGCCCGCGAAAGCGACCACAACCGCTCCGCGCCGGGAACCGGGCTTTTCGAGGAATTGGTGGGCCGGCGCCCTACCCTGATCATGCTCGATGAGTTGGCCCGCCATATGCGCGCCGCGCAGACGACGCCCACCGCCACGGGAAAATCCGATCTGGCCGAGCAGACGGTGGCGTTCTTGATGTCGCTGCTGGAATTTGCCGCGAGCCGCGCCCAGGTCGTGGTGGTGCTGACGCTGGCCGGCATCGACGACGCCTTCTCTAAAGAGACGGCGCACTTGCGCGAGCAACTGGCCGAGGCGCACAAGGTTTCGGCGCGGCAGGAGCGGGTGATCACCCCCACCGGCGAAACCGAGATCGCGGCGATTGTGCGCCACCGCCTCTTCCAGCGCCTCGATGAGCAGGCGGCGACCGCGGCGGCGCGCGCTTATGCCGATGCCTACCGCGCCTGGCACGAGCAGGACGTGCTGCTGCCCCACCGCGCGCTGGCCGCCGAATACGCGCAAGAGATCGCGGCGGCGTACCCCTTCCACCCGGAATTGCTCAACGCGCTGACCTTGCGCGTGGCGACCATCCCCAACTTCCAGAAGACGCGCGGTGCGCTGCGCCTGCTGGCGCTGGTGGTGCGCGCCCTGTGGCGCGAGCGCTCGCCGGATACCTGGCTGATCCATCCCCACCACGTCGACTTGGGCGCATCTAACATTGTCGAGGAACTGACCAGCCGCCTGGATCGCCCGGCGTTCAAGCAGGTGATCGAGGCCGACATCGTCAGCCCCAAGGAGAGCGCGCCCGCCCACGCCTCGCGCATTGATCAGGCGTGGGTTGCGGCGGGGAAACCCCGCTACGCCCGGCGCGCGGCGACGACGGTCTTCCTGCACAGCCTGAGCCAGGGCACAGTCTCCGGCATCGATCCGGCGGATCTGCGGCTGGCCGCGCTGGCCCCCGGCGATGACGCGCTCTTCATCCACAAGGCCGCCGAGCAGTTGGCCGCCAAGGGCTGGTTCTTCGAGTGGGACGGCCACCGCTATCGCTTCAAGCCGGAGCCTTCGATTAACAAGATCATCGCGGATGAGAGGAGCATGGTCGGGCGCATCAAGGCCAAGCAGGAGCTTGACGCTCGCATCCGCAAGGTGTGGAAGAGCGGCGCCCTCAAAGCGGTCTATTTCCCGCAAGAAGCCAGCGACGTGGACGACGACGCCGGGTTGCCCAAGCTGGCGATTTTGCACTTCGATGCGGCGGCGGCGACGGCGGCGAACCCCGCGCCCCCCGAACTCGCGCAGAAGCTCGCGCGCCGCGCCGGCAGTCTGGATGGCTACCGCCGCTTCCCCAACAACATCCTCTTCCTCGTGGCAGATGCGGAGCGGGTGGATGGACTGGTGGAAACGGCGCAGCGCTATCTCGCCATCGCTCGGATCACCGGCGACGCGCAGCGGATGGGCGAGTTCACCAGGGAGCAGCAGAAGCAGCTCAAGAAGTTGGGCGAGGCCGCCGAACTGGATGCGCGCGTCGCCATCACCAAGACCTACCGCCATCTCTACTTCCCCAGCGCCGACGCCCCGAAGCGCGACGCCCAACTCTTCCACGAGCTGCTCCCCGCGCAGGATCAGGGCGACGTGCAGAAGGATCAATCCGCCGTGGTGTTGCGCGCCTTGCGCCAACAGAAGAAGGCGCTCACGGGCAACGAGCCGGTTCAGGCCGCGGCCTACATCAAGTCGCGGGCGTGGGATACTCACCAGGTCACGATGACGACGGAGGACCTGCGCAAGGCCTTCGCCCGCCGCCTGGGACTGCCGCTGCTCTTCGATTTGAACCAGTTGAAGAAGACCATTCTCAACGGCGTCAAAACCCAGGTCTGGGTGTACTACGACGCGCGGGCCGGCGTGGGCTACGATCACGAATCGCCGCCCCCGGCGGTGCAGGTGAGCGAAGAGGCGCACCTCTATCTTCCGGAGGAGGCGGCGCGGCTCGATCTGCCCATCAAGGGGAAGATGAAGCCCGAAGCGCTCCCGCCGCAGCCGACGTGCCCCGTCTGCGGCAATCCGGCGGACCGCTGCACTTGCGGCGAAAGCAGCGATTGGACGCCGCCGGTCGTCAGGCCGCCCCTGCGCGGCGAGGGCGTGCCGCAGCAGGCCTTCCAGCAGTTGCTCGACGTCTGCCACGACCAGGAAGCGGCACGGCTGGCCGAGCTGCGGATCGTGCTGCACGGCGAGGGCCAGGCCGGGGCGCAGGATATGCGCACGCTCGGGTTGATCATCCCGCAGTTGGGCAAAGGGGAGTTCCGGGTCGACCAGGTCTACAACGCGGAGTTCTCCGATGGGCAGTACATCTCGAACCGCATTGAGCTGACGTGGAACTATTACCGGCAGCTCAAGCAGGCGACGGACGCGCTGGCCCAGGATGCGGCCAAGTTCACGGCGACGACGACCTTGACCATCACCTTCCCGAAGGGGCTGGAGGTTTCCGGCGACCGCTTCCGCACCGTGCATGAGGTGCTGACCTCGGTGGGGCTGGGGCCGATCCGGTTGGAGGCCGAAGCGGCGGATGAGGACGCCGCGGCCGCGGACGCCGCGTGAAGGCGCTCAGTTTTCACCAGCCCCGCGCCGAGCAGATCGTGCGCGGCGAAAAGACGGTGGATGTGCGCACCTGGCGGACGACCTATCGCGGGCCGCTGGCGATTCACGCGACGGCCCAACGCCGGGATGCGCGCTGCCGCGCTCTGGGCTTCGATCCCGACGCGCTGGCCTATGGCGCGCTGCTCGGCACGGTGGCATTGATGGACGTGCATCCGCTGGATGCCGAGGGCTACGCGGCGTTGCAGGGGCAGCATCGGCTCGATGCGCCCTACCCCGGCGCGCCGTGCTTCGCCTGGGTCTTCGAGCGCCCGGCGCGGCTGGCGGAACCGCTGCCCTATCGCGGGCGGATGCGCCTCTTCAACGTGAAGCTGGAAGCGGCGCCGTCGCCACCGGCGACGCCCGCGCCACCGGCGACGCCGCCTCATAGGCCCGATCCAGAGCGCCCGTTTGCGCTGCACGCCATCCCCGAGGAGGGGAACGGCTACCGGATAGCGCTCACCCAGTGGGGGCCGGCCGGCGGCGCTCCAATGACGCGCCCCTCGGATGCGGGCGCGCTGTGGAGCATCGATGTGGGCGGGGATGCCCTGCGCGCGGTGACGGATCACGTGCTGGCGGCGCTGCGGGCCAACGGCTACCGGGCCACGGCCCTGGCCCGCGCCGTGGGCAGCGACCGGCCCTTCTATCTGAACGAGCTGACGGGCCTGCGGCTGGCCCTGATCCTGATCGCGGTCAAGCCCCTGGCGCGCCACGACCGCATCGAGGCCATCGGGCTGGGCATCCAGACGATGAGCGCCGAAGAGGCCTACTACTGGTTCAGCAAATGCACCGCCGGCGACGACGCCCTCCGCGCCCAAAAAGCCCTGCGCGTGCTCCTGGCGGATGAATGATGGGACACGGATGAACACGGATTTACACGGATAAAATCCCAAAAAATCCGTGCAATCCGTGTCCCATTTTTTGAACACGCCGCATCGCACACAACCGGGACGTTTAACCTTTGACTTCCGACCTTTGACCTTTGACTGCCTTCCAAGGAGGCCCCTATGACCTACCCCGCATCCTTACTAGAATCCTGGCTGCCCTTCGAGACCATCGGCGCGGAAAGTTTGCGCGAGCGTGGCGCGAGCAGCGCGCTGCCCCCGCTCTACTTCCTCCACGTGTGGTGGGCGCGCCGCCCGCTGACCATCTCCCGCGCCGCCATCGTGGCGAGCCTGCTCCCCGCCTGGGACGCCGATAACGCCGCTCTCACCGCCCGCTTCCCCGACGCCGCCGCCTACCACGCCTGGTTCCTGCGTTTCCTGGGCATCAAGGGCGATCCGGTGACGATGCGCGCCCGCCTGCTCAAGGCCCGCGAGACCGGCGAGTATCTCGGCGCCAACCCCTACGGCTACGACCGCGCCTTCAAATCCAGCCCCGACGCTGCCGACCTGGCGATCTTCGAGACGTTGGCCGGCCGCCCCCTGCACGAAATCACGCTGCTCGACCCGTTCTCCGGCGGCGGCTCGATCCCCTTCGAGGCGCGGCGCTACGGCCTGGCGACCATCGCCAACGAGCTGAACCCCGTGGCCGCCGTCATCCTCAAGGCCACGCTCGATTATCCCGCGCAGTACGGGCCGGAGCTGGCCGCCGAGATCCAACACTGGGGCCGCCGCTGGGCCAAACGCGCCCGCCAGCAGTTGCGCGCGTACTTCCCCAAGCAGCCCGGCGAGAACATCTTCGCCTACCTCTGGGCGCGGACGGTGGCCTGTCCCGTGACCGGGAAACCCGTGCCGCTCAGCCCCAACTGGTGGTTGAGCAAGAAGAAGGGCAAGGTGGCCGCCCGCCTGCTGACCGACCCCGCCTGGGACGTCCCCCGTTTCGAGATCGTGGCGGCCGAGGCCGGGGCGAAGCCGCCCTTCGACTTCGACCCCGACGAGGGGACGGTGAGCCGGGGCGTGGGGCGCTCGCCCTGGACGGGCGACGTCATCGACGGCGACTACATCAAGGCCGAGGCGCAGGCCGGGCGGATGGGCCAGATGCTCTACGCGGTGGCCCTCAAGCGCCGGGGCGGCTTCGACTTCCGCGCGCCCACCCCGGCCGACCTGGACGCTATCGCCGCCGCCGAGGCCGAGCTGGCCCGCCGCCGCCCTGGCTGGGAGGCGCAGGACATCATCCCCACGGAAAATCGTTACATCGGCCCCGCAGATCGTTCCGCGAATTACGGCATAATGACTTACGATGAGTTTTTCTCGCCCCGGCAGTTGTTGGCGATGGGGACGTTCGTGGAGACGTTGCGCGAGATCAAATCTGAAATACGCGAAAAGGTTGGCGAAGAAAAATCTCAGGCGCTCGAAACCTATTTGGGCATAATGTTGGATAAAATCGTTATCTACAATAACCATAGTTGTCGTTTTGATCCTGGCCGTGGATTGCGCAGTAATTTTGATCGTCACGATTATGCCTTCGTCTGGAGCCACGGCGAATTCGACGCCTCGGCCAATTTGCTACCATGGGCCATCAGCCAGATTGTGGACGCCTACAAAGACATGGCCGAACTGCTGACCTTCACCCCGGCGCAACTCCCGACCGGCAACCAGCATCCAGCAACCAGCAACCAGCAACGCGGCCCGCTCGACCTGATTCAAGGCCCCGCCGCCGACATCACCGCCCTACCCGACGGCAGCGTCGATAGCATCGTCACCGACCCGCCCTACTACGACAACGTGATGTACGCGGAGCTGGCGGATTTCTTCTACGTGTGGCTCAAGCGCACGGTGGGCCACCTCTACCCGCAGTGGTTCGGGGCGCGCCTCACCGATAAGGACGCCGAAGCCGTCGCCAACCCCGCGCGCTTCGCCAACCTGGGGCGCAGCAAGAAGCAGCTCGCGATGCAGGATTACGAGCGCAAGATGGGCGCGGCCTTCCGCGAGATGGGGCGCGTGCTGGCGGATGATGGCGTGCTCACGGTGATGTTCACCCACAAGCAGGTGGAGGCGTGGGACACCCTGGCGATGGCCCTCATCGGCGCGGGGTTCAGCGTGCGGGCGTCGTGGCCCGTCCACACCGAAAGCGAGCACTCGCTGCATCAGGCCAAGAAGAACGCGGCGCGGAGCACCATCCTGCTCGTCTGCCGCAAGCGCGCGGCGCGGGAAGGCGGGGAGGCGGTCTGGTGGGACGATCTGGCCCCCCGCGTCCGGGAGGTGGCCCGCGAGCGGGCGGCGGCCTTCAACGCGCAGGGCATCACGGGCGTCGATCTCTACCTGAGCACCTTCGGCCCGGCGCTGGCGGTGATCTCGGAGCGCTGGCCCGTGCTCACCCGCGAGGTGGATGAGAAGACGGGGGAGCCGCGCCCGCTGCGCCCGGAGGTCGCGCTCGATCTGGCCCGCGAGGAGGTGGTGGCCTTGCGCAAGCGCGGGCTGCTCCTGGGCCGCGATATTGCCTTCGATCCGCTCACCGATTGGGCCTTGATGGCGTGGGACACCTTCCGCGCGGCGCGCTTCCCGGCGGATGAGGCGCGCAAACTCGCGCTGGCGCTGGGGTTGGATTTGGACGGGGATATTATCGCCCGGCGCGTCGTGAGCAAGCGCTACAGCGATGTGGTACTCCAGCAGCCCAAAGAGCGGCGCGTGCGGGGCGGCGTCGATCCCGACGCGACGACGTTCGACGCCTGGTTCGACGCGCTCCACACCGCAATGCTGATCTACGCCGAAGATGGGGCGGGCGCGTGCGAGACCTTCCTCAAGAAAGCGGAGCTGCTGGAGGATAGCACCTTCAAGGCGGTGGTGCAGGCGTTCATCAATGCCGTGCCGCGCACGCGCGTCAAGGGCAAATTCGCGCGCCCGGAGGCGGCGGCGCTCGATGGCCTGCGGGCGGCCTTCTTCCCGGAGCTAGACCTCCCGCCGGAGGAAGAGGCGGCGGATCCCCGCCCGGTGCAGGAGCGGTTGTTGTAGTAGGGTTGGCGAATAATCAAGGGTTCGTTAAAATATAACGGCTCTAAGGAGGTGTGTGATGTATCTAAAAAAATTCTCCATCGAACACATCAAGTGTTTTGATAAAAAAGTAGAGTTAGATTTTAGTGCCGGTGTTGAGGGGAGCAAACGCTGGAACATCATTTTGGGTGAGAACGGTATCGGCAAGAGTACATTGCTACAGGCGATAGCCATAGCCTTGATGGGGCCTGATCCAGCCAACCGCTTGCGACGTCCCGATGGTTGGGTGAGGAAGGGGTTCACGAAGGGGAATATTTTCGCTGAGATTGTGGCTGGTGATAAAGATGGCCTGACGGGTGCGGGCCAACCCAGGAAACGACCCTATCAGGCTTCGTACACCATAACCGGGAACGACGAAATCGAAGTGGGGGGGATTTTATATGATCGCCCCACGATAGTTTTTGATGGTACTAAATCTCAACTCAACGCGCTGAAGCGCGGACCGCTATCCGAGAAATCGACCGGCTGGTTTGCGGCGGGATACGGGCCCTTCCGTCGTTTGCGAGGTGGCTCGCCAGATGCTATTCGCCTTATGTATCCGGGCAAAACAGAAGCGCGTTTTGCCACACTCTTTCGTGAAGACGCGGCGTTGGAAGATTTGAATGATTGGTTGAAAGACCTTGATCACCGTAGGCGTTCTGATTCCGAGACGGCGGGGCGCGCGGAACGTTTGTTGGCCTCTATAGAAACGATTACAAAGAATTTGCTTCCAGCAGGGGTGAGCCTGGCAGCTATCAATGCTCAAGGTGTTTTTTTTGATACACCTTACAGTAGAGACACCCTGATGCAAGACTTGAGTGATGGCTACCGCAGTATGTTAGCCTTATCTACGGATTTACTACGACGTTTGGATGGAGCCTTTAACGATATAGAAGATTGGTTTGACGGAAGTCAGATTACAGCAGAGGGTGTGGTGTTGATTGACGAGCTCGATGCCCACTTGCATCCTAATTGGCAGCGGCAAATAGGTTTTTGGCTACAGCGAGCTTTCCCTGCCTTTCAGTTTATTATTGCGACACACAGTCCCTTTATTACTCAATCCGCAAGCGATGATGGGATCTTTGTTCTGCGGCAGGAAACTATAGCAAAGGGGGCCTCTGTTTCAGAAACTACTTCTGCTTCGGTGGTTTGTCAATCGGATGAGGTATCGGTCCGAGGATGGCGGGTAGATCAAATCCTCAACATCTTGTTTGACGTTCCGACGTTGCGTTCTCCAGAAGCCGAGGCTAAGATGCGTCGCTACGCAGAGTTGAAAGTCAAAGCCTCTGTGGGAGGCGGATTTTCGGATGCCGAACAACAAGAATTCGATGGCCTTCAAAGCTGGCTGGATAGGTATCTCTCACCTCCAGGCAGCACATCCCAGGAGATGGCAGAACAGTATGCTGTGAAACAACGTGTTGATGATTTCCTACGCACGCATACTGTGAGGAAGAATAAACTGCTTTGAGGAGAATCTAGATGCTTAAAGTGAACTGTACTGAAGAGCTTCCCCGACGGCTTCAGGAATACTTGGATGAGAGGAGAAACTCGGTCGCCCCCTGGAACAGTTTATCGAGTGGACGAGGCGCAGAAATCAAGCGAATCTTAGAACATGCTTTCCACTATAAGTGTGGCTATTGTGAAAAGATCGAAGCGGACACCGTGGATCACTTTTGGCCAAAGGGAAAAGAGAAATGGCCTGATAAGTGTTGGGAATGGAAAAACTACGTCTTGGCGTGTGACCAATGTCAACGTACTTACAAAAGAGATCAAGCCCCTGTAGATGAACATGCTTGTCAAATGGTCAATCCCCGTTTTGATGAACCGTTACAGTTTTTATATTTCGACTTTGAGACAGGCATGATCGTTGAGCGCGGCAGAACTGAGGCCGAGAAAGCGCGAGGTCGATTAACCATTCAAAGATTGGGCCTGGATCGGCGCCCACAGTTGCAAGAAGAACGACGGAAGCGTTTTTTGGGCATTGTGGACGATATGATCGCTTTGGTGGAAAGCGATGGACGCTCTGATAGAGCCTGGAAGTCCCTATCGGCTAACCTGCACCCAAAATCACCCTATCTGGGCATCATCCGACAATTGATTTTGATTAACAACCCAGATGATCCTCAATACAAATACCGGCACATCGTTGACGCTTTGCGCCACGTGCGCCCAGACTTTGATGAATTGTTAACACCGTGGTGTGTGCCGTTGGCGGAGTAAGCGGTTGAACGCCTTGTTGAAAGACCACAAATTCAGCCTCTCCTACGGCCCCGGCGACGACCGGCTGCACGCCTTCTACATCCCGGCGCTGGCCGCCAGCACGCGCTACGACCGGATGACGGGCTACTTCAGCAGCCACGCGCTCGCCATCGCGGCGGCGGGCGTGGCGCACCTCATCGCCAACGGCGGCGCGATGCGCCTGCTCGTGGGCGCGCAGTTGAGCCGGGAGGACGTCGCCGCCATCGAAGCGGGCCAGAATTTACAGGCTACCGTCGCGGCGCGCTGCACACTTCCCGATCCTGACGCCATCGCCGCCGAGTATCTCCGCGAGCGGCTGGCCGCGCTCGCCTGGCTGGTGGCGATGGAGCGCTTGGATATCCGCGTAGTGCTGCCCGCCCGCGGCGGAATTCCCCTGCCCGCCGCAGAAGCCCACGACTACTTCCATCCCAAAATTGGCATCTTCACCGACGCGGCGGAAGAGCAAGTCGCCTTCAGCGGCAGCATCAACGAATCCAGCACCGGATGGCAGCACAACTACGAACAATTCATGGTCTTCACCTCCTGGGACGCGGGCCGGGGGTACATCGCCGAGGCAGTGGGGCGATTCGAGCGCCTGTGGGCGCAGCGCGAACCGGACTGGCTCTCTATGCCCATCCCGGATGCCGCCCGGCGGCAATTGCTGCGCTACCAACCCGCCGCGGCCCCCCGGCGCGATCCGCTGGAAACGACGCCGGACGCCATCCAAGAGGGTGTCACGCGCCTGGTCTTCTCCGGCGAATTCGCGCGCGAGCGGGCGCGAGAGCGCCTGTTCTGCCAGTTCCTGCGCGACACGCCGCGCCTGGTGGGGGCGGCGGGCCTCGGCGCGACGACCGGCGCGGTCGCGCCCTGGCCGCATCAGACCGCCGTGGCGCAGCAGGTGGTGCGGAGTTACCCCGCGCGCTACCTCTTCTGCGACGAGGTCGGCCTGGGCAAGACCATCGAGGCCGGGCTGGTGTTGCGCGAGCTGTGGCTGCGCGGCCTCGTGAAGCGCGCGCTCATCCTCGCGCCCAAGTCCGTGCTCCGCCAATGGCAGGAAGAGTTTCACGAGAAGTTCGCCCTCGAAGCGCCGCTCTACGACGGCAAAGCGTTTCACACCCTCGACGGCGCCGAGCATCCCATCACCACCGAAAATCCCTGGGATAGCGTCACGCTGGCGCTGGCCTCCAGCCAGTTGGTCAAGCGCCGCGACCGGCAGGAGACGTTGCTGGCGGCGCAGCCCTGGGATTTGGTGCTGGTCGATGAGGCGCATCACGCCCGGCGCAAGGACTTCCTCAACCTGAACACGTATCGTCCCAACCGGCTGCTGGAATTGCTGAACGCCCTGCAAAAACACACGGCTGGCCTGGTGCTGATGACGGCGACCCCGATGCAGGTACACCCCATCGAGGTGTGGGATCTGCTCAACCTGCTCGGCCTGAGCGGGGATTGGGGCGCGGACGGGCGCAACTTCCTGCACTTCTACCAGCAGTTGCGCGGGGAATCCCCGGATTGGGATTTCATCCTGCGGATGTTCCGGTCGGAGCTGGCCGCGCGCGGCGGCCAACTGGATAACGGGATCGAGGCGCGCGCCCGCGAGGCTCTGGGGCCGGTGGATTGGGCCACAGCGCGGCGGGTGCTGTTGGGGGATGAGCGCCGTCCCGCCGACCGGTTGCGCCGACTCGCCCCGGCCGTCCGGCGCACCGTCGAGGACGTGGTCAAGGAGCACACACCGCTGGGGCGGCTGGTCTTCCGCAACACCCGGCCCCTGCTGCGCGACTACGTCAAGCGGGGGCTGCTCGATGACAGCGTGCCCTATCGCGTCCCGCACCTGGTGTGGATTGCGATGGGGGAGGAAGAACGCGAACTCTACCTGCGCGTCGAGGAGTACATCAGCAACTTCTACCGCAAGTACGAGGAACAGCGCAAGGGCCTGGGCTTCGTGATGACGGTCTACCGCCGGCGGCTGACCAGCAGCCTGTACGCGGTGCAATGCAGCCTGGAACGGCGGCTGGCCTTTTTGAAAGGGCAGGCCGGATTGCACTTCGACGACGACGATCTGGAGCAGGCAGTCCTCTCGCAGGATGTCGATGAGCAAATCCTGGAAGATCGCGCGGATTACGCCCGCGAGGAAATCGCCTACGTCGAGGACTTCCTGCACGCCCTGCGCGCGATGAGCGCCTACGATGCCAAGGTCACGCGCCTGCTGGCCGATCTGGACACCGCGTTCCGCGAGCGCGATACCGCGCTGATCTTCACCGCCTACACCGACACGATGGACTTCTTGCGCGAGCACCTGCGCCAGAAGTACGGCCCGCAGATCGCCTGCTACAGCGGTCGCGGCGGGGAGTGGTGGGACGGCAACGCCTGGGTTCCCATCGGCAAGGAGGAGCTTAAGAACGCCTTCCGCGAGGGCGAGCGCATCAAAATCCTCCTGGCTACGGAGGCCGCCAGCGAGGGCCTGAACCTGCAAACGTGCGGCGTTCTCATCAACTACGATATGCCGTGGAACCCGATGCGGGTGGAGCAGCGCATCGGGCGCGTGGATCGCATCGGCCAGCGCTATCCACGGGTGTGGATTTACAACTACTTCTACGAAGAGACCGTCGAGGCGAAGATTTACCAGGCCCTCAACACGCGGATCAACTGGTTCCAGGACGTCGTCGGGCCGCTGCAACCCATCCTGGCGCGGGTAGAACGCGCCATCCAGCAAGTGGCGCTCGCCACGGCAGATGAGCGCGAGCGGGCCTTCGATGCCGCGGTCGGGGAGCTGGAGGCCGCCCTCAACACCCAGGCCGACGCCCTCGATCTGGATGCGTGGTCGGCGCAGGCCGAAATCGGCGGGGGATGGTCACCGCCGGTGACGCTGTCGGAGCTGGAAGCGCTGCTGACCACCCTGCCGACGCTGCGGGAGAGCTTTCGCCCGCACGGGAGCATCGCAGGCGCCTTCTGGCTGACCCTGGCCGGCGAAGAGACCGCCGTCACGTTCAACCGCGCCGTCTTCGACGCGCACCCGTACACCTTGCAGCTTTTGACACCCGGCTCACGGTTATTCGATGCCGTGCTGGCCCAGGTTCCGGCCCCGGAGGCGGGAGCTACGGAGAGAGCGGGTGTGCGGCGCGTCGTCGTTGCATCGCCGCTGCCGCGCGTGGCCTATTACGCGCTGGAATCCGACAGTCCCCGGCGTCTGGATCGCCTGGCCGACGTGCAGCGGGCGCTGGCCGCATCCGCAAGCGGCGCGTGGGATGAGGCTGCGCTCGCGGCGGCGCAGTCCGAGGCGGAGGCGGCGGTGCGGGCGGAGGCGCAGCGCATCACGGCGGCGCGGTCGCGGCTCCACAGAGCGCAGCGCGACGCCCTGCTGGCCCGGGCCGAGCGGCTGCTGCTCGATGCGGCGCTCATCGAACTGGCGTGGGGACAACATCCTCACACGCGAGAGCACGAAAGCTACCCGCAAGCCTTCAACGAGAAGGCGATCACCGGCTTGAGCCGTCACGGCTATCCGTGGGCCGGGTTAGTGCGGCTGGTCAGCGAGCACGCGCCGGTTCGCGCGCCCACCCCAACCGACGCCTTCTTCATCCAGATTCAGGCCGCGTCGCAGGAGCAACTTCGAGGGCGCTTTGAGGGCCTGCGTCGCCGGGCGGAGCGTTTGCTGGCCGAGATCGCGCCTTTTCTAAGTTCTAACCTTGCGAAGGTTGCACAACTAACCTGAAATAGTTTGTACTAGGCGCCACGAGCCGGTTGATCTGTTTCCCAAGGTTCCTGTGAACCTTCGCAAGATTTCCTAACTTGTATTTTCAAATACATTCTCAAGTGCGTTGCACCTTGATCTGCCCATTATTTCGCGCCCGGCGTGAGGTAGCCCCCTTTCTTTACAGGCGAGTCATACAAAGTGACGCAGAGAGACGCGGAGAAATAGATGCCATGCCTCCAATGTCCCCCACCGAAATCGCAGCGTTCCTGCAAGCGCCCCGCCACGCCGTGATCGGCGTGAATCGCCCGGCGGGGCCGCCGCATCTCAGCCCGGTGTGGTATCTCTACGAGGACGGCGTCTTCACCATCAGCATCACCACGGCGACGGTGAAGTACCGCTTGCTGCGCCACGATCCGCGCGTGAGCCTGTGCATCGACGGCGGGTATCCCGATTACCGCACGGTGATCGTCGCGGGGGTAGCGGAGTTGCAACCCAATGACGAAGCGATCCGCCGACGCATCATCCGCCGCTACTACGAGAATGAGACCGCCGCGCGGCGCTACGCCGAATCCACGCGCGGGGCGTCGCACGTGCTGCTGGTGGTGAGGGCGGAGCGCGTCATCGGGCAGGATTACAACTGAAGCGCGACTCGATTCCTCCAAATTCCGCGATCAGATGAGAAAAGTCGTGCTATTCGTGCTATAATGAAATTACACCTCAGGGCCTTGCTCGACCACTTGATAAACGAGCACACCCTTCAGTAGCCAGACGTCCATTTTTTACCGCAGTTACCTCATTCGTCCCCCCAACCCCACGGGTACGGATACGCCACGGGCCAATCGTCCAACGTCACAGACCTCAAAAAAGACGTGATCGTCCATCGCCGGTCTCCTGAGCAGGCGCCGCATCCACAAATAAGGAGGCGTCTATGCACAAACCTATGTGAATGGCGGGATAGATTCTCATTCACTTGTGATACAGCAAAGAAAGGAGGCGTGTGATGAAGCTGCAACGTCTGATCCTCAGTATGTTGGTCATTGGGCTGATCTTAGCCCTGATGGGCGGGATGAAAAATCGCGTTCAAGCCTTAGAAACGCCGGAATCTGGCGACCTGGCGCCCGAGGGGGATCGGCTATTCGAGCCGACCGGCGCCTGCCCGCACGATCCCGAAGGCGGCGGGCCGAGCGGCGTCACGCTTGACGAGTGCTACACCACCGCTAATTTCATCGTCTACTACACCACCGACACCGCCGATGGCTCCGACCGCATCCTCAACGAGGGGCAAGCGCAATGGGTGGCCGACAATTTGGAGACCGCCCGCCATCGCTATATGAACGATCCCGACTTCGGCTTGCCCGCGCCCCTGAGCACGGGCGAATTGGAGGTATGGATCTATGACATCAGCGGCCTGGGCGTGACCGCGACCAGTTGGAATCGCATGGAATTGGACGCCGGCTATGTGCGGGGCTGCGATCCCGACGGCGACCCGACCAGTATGGATTGCTGGCAGGCCAAGGCGACGCCCCTGCACGAGTTGCTCCATCGCGTGCAGTACACCTACGCGGGCTTCGGGGACGAGCGGGCCACCGGGCTGTTCGCCATCGAAGGGCACGCCAAGTTTATGGAGGACGAGGTCTTTGCCGATATGGACGATGTCCCCGGCACGCAGTATCATCTCCGCAGCAACGCCTATTTTGCCAACCCCAACTGGGACGTGACGACGGCCAGCTATAACGCCTGCATCTTTTGGAAGTACTTTGCCGAGCGTTATGGCGCCGCGACCGACGAGCCGGAAGTCGGCGTCGACGTCGTCCGCCACTTTTGGGAGCAGAGCAATGTGCCGGGCGTGGCCGAAGTCGGCACGGTGAACCTCACCCTGGACAGTTTGGGCTACCCGTCCATCCTCTTTCGGGATGTGTTCCGCGACTGGATCGCGGCCAACTACACCAAGGATGTGAGCACAGTCCCCAGCGCCAGGTACGGCTATATCGACGACGACGCCGTCCCCTACAGCTCCGTCCCGCTGGTGGTGAACGCCAGCGTCGGCGCCGGCGACTACGATACCAGCGCCAATCAATCCGTCGTGCGGTGGGGCGCTAAATACTACCGTGTGCAACCGGAGGCGACCTGCGGCGCGATCAATTTCCAATTCGAACGCGATTCGGGTACGCCGGTCTATCACGTCATCACGATCAAGGATGACGAGTTGGTCGATCACTGGACGAGCGCCACGCACGATTGGAGCAAGACCGTCATCGATGACGATTACGACGCGGTGGTCGGCATCATCGGAGGTTATGGCGCGGATACTCAGGTGGACGTCAGTTATGGCTGCGCCGATCTTACCGTGGACATCGTAGACCCCACGACGGTCGCGCCGGCCTTCGTGGGCAGCATCTTAGATCCCGAAAAGTTCCTCGTCCGCCTGGCAGTGACCAGCACGCACGGCATCAAAATCGAGGGGCTGAACGCCCAGGACTTTGCCATCACGGTGGGGACGCGCGCCGCCGACGTCATCTTAGGCGCTTACGTGCAGAGCCAGTACTGGCTCCTGGTGCAGGCGCCGACGCAGACCGCGGCCGGCAACTATGATCTCAGCGCGGCCTTTGGCGCGGCCAGCGACACAGAAAGCGTCGCGGTCAAATATCTCACGCGGGTGCACGACGATATGCTGATCATCGACCGCTCCGGCAGCATGCTCACCGACGACAAACTCGGCGCCGCCCAAAATGCCGCCCGCCTGTACGCGGACGCCACCGCCGATGGCAATATGCTCGGCCTGGTGAGCTTCGGCGAGGATGCCACGTTGGATCATAGCCTGACGGTCGTCAACAGCACCGTCCGCGCCGACATCAAGAACGCCGTCAGCGCGATCACGACCACGGCGTCGGTCCTGACTTCGATTGGCGACGGGCTGGCTACGGGACTGACCGACCTGGAAGCGAACGGCGATGCGGAACACCCCTGCGCGATGGTCCTGTTGAGCGACGGCGTGCAGACCGCGCCCAGCTACTGGAACGACGTCAAGACCGACGTCGTGGACTCGCGCTGCGTCGTCGATACTATCGCCCTGGGGCCGGATACCGCCGAGGCGCTGCTGCAAGAGATCGCCAGCCTCACCGGCGGCGCCTACCACTATGTGCCCGACGAAAATCCCGCCGCGATGACGCGGCAGGCCAACCAGACCTTCGGCGACTGGCGCAACGAGCTGGCCGGTGCCTACGAGTTTATCCAGGGCGATGTCGATGGGCGCGCCCGCCTCTTTGAGGTCCACGGACACCTTGACCCGAAGGCTGGGCCGGTCACGCACACCATGACCATCGAAGACGACGTGACCGAGGCCGTCTTTTTCGTCAATCTGAGCCAGGCGGGCCGGGAGTACATTCAACTCTATGATCCGACAAACTACCGGATCACCTGCGAAGAGCCGGGCGTGCGCTGCGTCTATGACCGCCCGCACATCCTCTACCACATCATGACGCCCACGCTCAAATCGGGCCTCTGGACGATGGTCGTCCATCCCGGTTACAACCGCGCGCCGGGCGCCGACCCGGCAGCCCCCACCCAGGGCGTCCCCTATCTGGCCGGCGTCAGCGGCAACACCCACAACACCTTGCACGTCTTCTTGGGCGCGCCGCTGAGCAGCCGCCTGCAGGGCGTGCAGATGCCGATCTTAGCGGCGCTGGCCGGCCGGCAGCCGATCTTGGGCGCAGAGATTTCGGCGCTGGTGCAATGTCCCGCCGGCGTGGGGCAGCAGTTGCAACTCTTCGACGATGGCGAACATGGCGACGGCCAGGCCAACGATGGCCTCTACGGCAATCTCTTCACGCTATCCAATCAGATGGATCCTCAAGATCCGGACGGGATGGAGGGCAGTTGCCGCGTCGATGTCCAGACCAACGGCATCAGCGGTAAAATCGGGCCGCGCTACGGGCAGATCAGCTTCGCGCTGGAGAAGGATGCCGACGACGACGGCGACGGGATGCCCAACAACTGGGAGGATACCCACGGCCTGAATAAATCCGATCCCAGCGACGCGGACGAAGACCCTGACCTGGACGATCTGGACAATCTGGGCGAGTACAACAACGGCGCCGATCCCCACAACAGCGACACCGACGGCGGCGGCGAGAATGACGGCTCCGAGGTGACATTCGGTCAAGACCCGTTAGATCCGTCCGATGACGAGATCCCGGCCATCGCGTGGGTGAACGCCGCGCCCCACATCTCGGCCACCGTACTCACCTTTGGCAGCGATCCCGACTATCTTCGCTTGATCCTCTTCCGCTCCACCTCTCCCGATACTGGCTACCTCGCGGTGGAGAACAACGTCCCGCCGACCGGGCCGTACACCGACACCTTCGGCGTGGAGAACGACACGACGTACTACTACCGCATGATGGCCGTCGACAGCGATGGGCATCGCAGCGCCGTCAGCCCGGTGCGGGACGCTACACCCAAGGAAGACCCCTTCCCGCCCAGCTTGATCGGCGTGCTGATCAACGACGGGGCCGCCAGCACCATACGGCGGAACGTCACCCTGAGCTTCTATTTTGAAGAGCCGGCGGCCGATCCCGCAACCCAGGACGTGGCCGAGGTGATGCTCGCCAACGAACCGACCTTCACCGGCGCCGCGTGGCAGCCCTACTCCGACACCTTGCCCTGGACATTGACGAGCACGTTGAGCGCCGGCGACGTGGCCGAGGTCTACGCCAAATTCCGCGACGCGGCGCTGAACGAATCGTCCGACATCGCCGGCGATTCGATCCTCTTCGAGGGCGGATTCAGCCTCTACCTCCCCCTGGTCATCAAATCCGACTAACCATCTCCACTCACGACAGAAAGACAGGCCGCCTCGATTTTCTGAGGCGGCCTGCGCTATTGTTTCCGGCGCATTTCCAGGGAGCACACTTGCAAGTCATCGCGCAACAAGTACAATAAGGAACGTCTATGGAACGTCAACGTTTCACGACATCAAACCTAATCAGCATTATGGAGGGAAAAACGATGAGTATACCGAACAAATGGGGCAAAACCCCCGCCGAATTCATTCACGATCTAGAGGGCCACTTCGTGCTGGTGGCCTTGGTCAATGGAAAATCCTTCAAAGGCACCCTGATCGGCGCCGATCCCTACAGCTTTGTGCTCAAGCAGAGCAGCGGCTTAGAGATGATGATCAATAAGGGCAACTTGCTCTATATGCATCCCACATCTGAAGTGTAAGGAGTCAGGCTCGCTATGCCAACCAACCTGCCGCCGGCCTACTACAAGATCGAAGAGAAGTTCCGCCAGGCCAGTTCAAAAGAGGAGAAGATCGCCTATTTAGAGGAGATGTTCAGCATCGTGCCCAAGCACAAGGGCACCGACCATCTGCGAGCCGATCTGCGCCGCCGCCTCTCGGAGCTGCGTTCCGCCGAATCCAAGTCGGGCGGCCCCAGTCGACAGGTTTCCGTCTACCGCATCGAGAAATCCGGCGCGGGCTGCGCCGTCTTAGTCGGCCCGCCGAACGTGGGCAAGTCGTCGCTGGTCAAGACGCTGACCAACGCCGAGCCGGACGTGGCCCCCTACCCCTTCACCACCTGGACGCCCACGCCGGGTATGATGCTCATTGAGAATATCCAGGTGCAGATCATCGACACGCCGCCGCTCAACGAGGAGTACCTGGAGCCGGAGATGATGGGCCTCATCCGCCGTTCCGATCTCGTGCTGCTGATGATCGATTTGCAGGATTTCCCCATCGAGCAGTTGGAGGAGACGTTGGCGCTGTTGGCGACGCATCACATCGCGCCGCGCCGCCGCCGGGATCGATATGACGAGCAGCATCGCTGGCGCTTCCTGCCCTTCCTGGTGGTGGTCAACAAGGTGGATGACGAGCAATTGGATGAGGATTTCGAGGTGCTCCGCGAGCTGTTAGATGAGCCGTGGGATATGGTTCCCCTCTCGATCACGACCGGGCGCCACGTCGAGGCGTTTAAGCAAGCGGTCTATGACCACCTGGGGATTATCCGCGTGTATGCCAAGCCGCCGGGCCAGAAGGTCGATCTAACCGCGCCCTACGTGCTGGATCGCGGCGGCACCGTGGCGGATTTCGCCAGCGGCGTCCATCGCGACCTGCTGGCAGAGTTACAATCCGCCCGCGTTTGGGGTAAGGGCGTCCACGATGGTCAGATGGTCGGGCGCGATCACGTGCTCCACGATGGCGACATCGTCGAGTTGCATACGTAGGGAGTTGAGCGTTAAGAATTTAGAATTAAGAATAGGAAATTGCGGAGAGACCGAGAGTTTTTAACCTTCAACTTGCAACTTTTAACTTTAAACTATCTTTGAAGGAGCCAACCATGGCAAATTTATGGCACGATTTACCCCCCGGCCCGGATGTACCCAAGACCGTTTATGTGATCGTTGAAATTCCAAAACGCTCGCGTAATAAATTCGAGTACGATAAAAAGGGCGGCTTCATCAAATTGGATCGCGTGCTCTACTCGTCGCTCCACTATCCCGGCGATTATGGCTTCATCCCCCGCACACACTACGACGACGGCGATCCCCTGGATGTGCTGGTGATGAGCAACGAGCCGACCTTTCCCGGGTGCGTGATCGAAGCGCGGCCCCTGGGCATCTTCCGCATGCAGGATCGCGGCGTGGCCGATGACAAAATTTTGGCCGTGCCGGCCACCGATCCACTCTTCGATAATTACACGGACCTGGATGATGTCCCCCCTCACTTCATAGAAGAGGTCGTGCACTTCTTCTCCGTCTACAAGGACTTGCAGCACGAGCGTGTGGTGCCCAAGGGCTGGGACGATTGCAAGGCGGCCCAATCGGAGATCGAACGCTCGTTGGAGTTGTACGCCCAATATCTGCGCAGCGATCACTAGGGACGAGGCCGGCCTTCATCTAACGGCAACTCACATCCCATCGTCTCGAGAACCTCTCGCGCCCCTGGCAGACAATCCGCCGCCTGGAGGTTGTACCTTCCGGCGGCGGATTGCGTTGGGCTAAGAGCGCGGTTACGGCATAGGCTTCACCGCGCGGGTCGCGCAGAAATTCTAGGTTCTTCGGGAATTCGCCAGGTGCAATCGTGTTATCCCTGTCAAGCGACAATTAGAAAGTAACATCGACGACAATTAGACATGCCCATGCCA
>CAZCAI010000035.1:11687-30985 GCA_964496595.1 uncultured Anaerolineales bacterium | reverse complement strand
ATAATACACCTCATCGCCGTCAGGTTCGGTGTAGCGCACCCAGCCATTGCTACCGGTACCCAGATTCACCGGCAAGGTAACCGACCATGTACCATCGGGTTGCACAAGAGCATCTTCTTCTGGGTAAGGCCAAACGTTAGTTACTTTAACCCACAACCGCGCGCCCGCCGGCCCGGTGCCGGAGACGGTATCGTTCACATAGTCGCCGATGGCCGTGATACGCGGGGTGTCCACCGTGCGCGTCGTCGCGCCGTCGGTGGCGGTGATGGTGTTGGTATCGGTGATGGGATTGCCTCCCATATAGACCTGGAAGCGACCGTCTCCATCCAGGGCCGCATCCGTGTTCACATAGGCTGGAGATTGCTTCGTCACCGTCACCGGCACATTCAGCGTGGGCAAGTACCCAGCCACATAATACGCATTGTAGCCATTGGCCCACCGCGTGCGTACACCATAAGCGCGCCCCAGGTTGCTGTAATAGACCTGATGCGCATCCTCGGTGTAGTAGAAATAGCTGTCATCGCCGCTGTTGACCGTATCCCCCACAGCGACATCGCCATCCCCCTCAAAGTTGGCCGTGAACGCGCCGCTGCCATTGGTCGACGTCTCGCGCAGCGCGCCTTCCCAATAAACGGTCACCGGCGTGTTAGCGACGCCCGTCAGCGTAGCGCCCACGGACTCGGCGTAGCTGTCCAGCGTGACGTCGGTCGCGGCCGCCACGTCGATCACATCGGTGATGACACCGTCAGTCACCGTGATCGTCGCGGTATCGGTGATAGGATCGAAATCAATCGAGAAATCACTGCCCGCCGATACACTTTCGGACTTTGACTCGACCCAGCCAGCGTGTTCCACCTCGAAGTCCAGGGTAGCGTCCACCGGCCAATAGCCATGGATGTTATCCCCGTCAAATGAGAGGGCATTCCAACGCACGCGAATCACTTTCGCGCCCCGCTCGTAATAGACCTGGTTGCCGTCGGCGTTGGTAGTGTAAATCGTGGCGACGTCATTCCAGTCGATGTCAACCATCCCGCTGAAATCCGCCGTGAAGTTGCCGCTGCCATCGGTGGTCACCTTCTTTTCGACGGCCCCCACAGCAACGCGAAGCGGCGTGTTGGGTAATCCCGCAAACACGCCGCTGACGGTATCATCTTCTGGATTGACGGTGCTATCCGTGAGGTCGTTGACATAGACCACTTGGGTCACGCCGCCGCCGGTCACCTGAATAGTGTAGCCATCCTCAATAGCGGTGGAAAAATTCGCTTGATAATTTATATCACTGCTCCACCATATATTGCTAGTGATATTAGCATCCTCAAGCCAGGTTCCATTTTCATCGAACAACCTAACGGTAGCAGGTGTCCCGGTAGGGAAATACCCCAAGATGTAGTTTGTCTCATATCGAATGTTCGTGCTACTACAACACCACGTATACTGCCGCACCCGCACCAACGGATTCACCGTCGGTGGATTTTGCGGCGGCACACCGGCCTGCAATTGCGCGGCCGGGGCCGCCGGTTGCGGCGCAGCCAGCTCAGATGCAGCCGGCGCTGGGGCGTCCGCCGCAGCAGGCGCAGATGCCTCAGACGCAAAACGCCCCGACATCGGCGCAGCTAATGCTGCTATCGGGGACGCTAACATCGAAATCACAACCAACAGAGAAATCACACTGAAAAGACGATGCTGGTAAGACATTCGGGGCCTCCTTGACGGCTTATGGCTGGGACTAACTGAGTTTGGGGCGCGCCTGATCATAACGATTTGGTTATGCCAGACGCATGCTTAGGGAAAATAAATCACAAATGGATTGCACCTGCACGTAGATCTATCATCGAGAATTTATGTCTGCTCAATCTTGAGGAAATCGCGCGATCCAGCCGACATAAAAGTACCTAAAAAAAAGAACTTGAAGATTAACGGGCCTTCGCTCGAAAAGTTGGATTGACTTAGGTAGTTCCAGGGCTTAAAACCTGCCAAACCTGGGACTCTTTGCTCAGAAAACCACTCATTTTGAGGAGGTTTATTTTCTTGGAATGGCCTTATCTGAGAAGACCATCCAACTCGAGATAAAGAAGGGTTACGAGGCATTCGCGCTGCGGGTGCGATCATTTCTAACTCTTTGATAGGTCAAAGTTAAAAAATAGTTATAAAAAAACTGTAACTAATACACCCAAAAATGTTTTAAGAGGTTATACAAAACATCATATAGGATAGCCTTTCGTTTGTCAAGGGTTTTCATATATAAATGCCGAAATTATTACAACTATCATGTTCGTATTTCATAAACACAAAAGCCCTGCGCAGGCTGATCACTCATCACCTGCCGCAGGACTTTAGGGCTAAGGAGGAAATAACTTTCCCATTTAGAGTGCATGAAGCCGTGGAAATGGGTAAGTTATTTACGTCCCACTCCTTAGCTTGGAAGGCTATACTCTACTTCAGTCTCTCCTCCCCAAAAAACTCATACATCATAGCGCGCCAGTAAGGCAGAGAGTTGCGTCACCATCTCGTCGATGTCGCCCTCCAGCATCTGGCGCTTACGCGCGCGAGTCGGCGCCTCCGTCAGGCCGGAAACCTGCGTCGGCGAGCCGTCGATGCCCAAGTAGGCCGCGTCCGCCGCCAGGGCCGCTTGATCCCAGACGGTCGTGCGCCCCTCCGCGAAGGCCCACGGCTTCAGCTCGAAGTCCATAAAGCGCGGCTCGTTCGCGGCGGTCTGTACCGAGAGCACGGCGGGCAGCGGCGCGGCCAATACCTCGTGGCCGCCCTCCAACTCGCGGCGGCCCCGAACCGTCGCCGAGGTCGTGTCCAGCGTCACCTCGTTCACCATCGTGATCTGGGGCCAATCCAACCACGCGGCCAGTCCGGCGGGCGCCTGCCCCGTCGCGCCGTCGGATGACTCCTCGCCGCAGATCACGAGATCGACATCCCCCAACTTCTCGATGGCGCGGGCCAGCGTGTAGGTGGTCGCCAGCGTGTCCGCGCCGGCGAAGGCGCGGTCGCTGAGCAGGTGGATGTGATCGGCGCCCATCGCCAGCGCGACGCGCAGCAGCGGCGTGAAGAAGGGCGGCCCCATCGAGAGGATGCTCACCCGCGCGCCGTGACGATCCTTCAGGCGCAGCGCCACCTCCATCGCGTTCATATCCGGCGGATTGATCTCCGAGCGCGCGTCGCTGCGATCCAAGCGCCAGGTTTCGGGATCGACCCGCACCTCTTCCGGCTTGGGCACAATTTTGACACAGACGACGATGTGTAAATCTGGCATAGTTACCTCATACGTCAGTTATAAGTTGCGAGTTGAACGTTAAAAGTTGAAGTTGGAGCTTGGAAGTTGGCATCAGTGTGGGGTCTTCAACGTCTCGATCAGCCGGGGGATGATGTCGTGCACGTCGCCCACGATGCCGTAGTCCGCGAAGTCGAAGATCGGCGCGTCGGGATCGGAGTTGATGGCGATGACGGTCTCGGCCTCCTGGATGCCCACGACAAAATGAAACGCGCCGCTGACCCCGCAGACAATCGCCACCTTGGGCCGGCAGACCACGCCCGTCTGGCCGATTTGGCGCGCGCGCTCGATGTGGCCCTCATCCACCGGCGGGCGGGTCGCGCCGACCTCGCCCCCCAGCAGATCGGCCAGCTCGCGCAGCATCGCGAACTCCCCATCGACGCCGCGCCCCCCCACGACCAACACCGGCGCCTGCGTGAGATCGACCCCCTCGCCCACGACGTGCTCCACCACGCGCGTCCGGCGCGCCAATGCGGAAATCGTCACGCCGAACTGCCGCACCTCGCCCGCGCGCATCGCGTCCGGCTCGCCCGCCAGGAAGACGCCGGGACGCACGGTCGCCATCTGCGGCCGGTGCTGCTCGATCTCGATCAGGGCCAGCACGCCGCCGCCGAAGCCGGAGACCTCGCTGATGAGCACGCCGCGCTCCACATCGACGCGGAGAGCGGTGCAGTCGGCGTTGAGGCCCGTGCGCAGCCGCACGGCCAATCGCCCCGCCAGATCGCGCCCGTTGGGCGTGGCGCCGAAGAGCAGGATGCTGGGTCGCTCCGCTGTGATCGCCTGCTGCGCGGCCTCGGTGGCCGGCTCCACGGTGAAGGTCGCCAGGTCGGGATGTTCGATCAGCCAGACGCGATCCGCGCCGTGGGCGATGGCCGTCTCGGCCAGTGGCGCGACCTGATCCCCAAGCAGCAAGCCCGCCAGCGGCCACCCCAACTGATCCGCCAACTCGCGGCCCCTGGCCAGCAACTCCAGCGAAACCCCGGCCAACGCGCCGTCTCGCTGTTCCAGAAAGACCCAGATCACGTCCTGGGCCTCATCCACGCCATAGAGGGATTGCACCATACACGGCTCCTCGAATCAAATGCACAAATTAGCAAAGCAGCAAAACAGCAAATCAACAAAGCAACAAAACGGCAAATCAGCAAAGCGACAAATCAGCAAAGCGACAAATGGACAATATAACGAGCAGAAAGCTTTTAACTTTCAACCTTCAACTTGCAACTTTGAACTCCCCACCGCCAACGCCGCGATCTCCGCGATGTCCAGCACGCGCAGGGCCGCGATCTTCTGGGCTTTGAGGCTGTCCTCCAGGCAAGCGATGCAGAACGGGCACGCCGTCGCCAAGATCGTCGCCTTGGTATCCAACGCCTCTTGCACGCGCAGATCGGCGAAGCGCTCGTTCGGCTCGGTCTCCAGCCACATCCGACCGCCGCCACCGCCACAGCAGAGCGTGTCGATGCCGGCATCCGCCATCTCGATCAGGTCGAGGCCGGGAATGGCGCGCAGCACCGCGCGCGGCGCTGCGATCTCGGCGTTGTGCCGCGCCAGGTAGCATGGATCGTGAAAGGTGACGGCAAGCTCGACCGGCTGCTTAAATGAAAGCCGCTCATCGGCCAGAAGCTGGGCCAGATATTGCGTGTAGTGCAACGGCTCAAACTCATCAGGATAGTGCTGGCGGAAGGCGTCATAGCTGTGCGGGGAGAGCGTCACGAGCCGCGTGACGCCGCGCTCGCGGAAGACCTCCGTGGTGTGCGCGACGATTTCTTCGAAGTAGGGCTGATGTCCCACATCCCGCACCTCCGCGCCGCTGGGCGGTTCGGCGTCGCCCAACACACCGAACGCCACGCCGGCCGCGCGAAGCAAGCGCACCAGCGCCACGGCCACCTGCTGCGCGCGCGTGTCGTAGGAGGCCGTGCCGCCGACGTAGAGCAGGATTTCGTGCTCGTCGGGATCGAAGGCCGGGAGCGCCAGATCCTGCGCCCACGCGGCCCGCTGCGAGGGCGGCTGCTCCCACGGGTTATCGTTCCAGTAGACCGACCAGAGCAGCGAGGGCAGGCCCTCCGGCGGTGTGTTGCGCTGCCAATCGATGTACCGCAGCGCGCGGAAGACCTCGGCGATGGGCACGTCGCGCGGGCAGTAGGCCTCGCACTGCGCGCAGGAGGTGCAGAGCCATAGCCTATCATCCAACTCCAGACCGAGCTGCACCCGCCGGATCAAGTCGCGCACGGAAACCGTCTCTTCGCTCACCAGGCCCCAGGGGCACGTGGCCGTGCAGGTCCCG
Source organism: uncultured Anaerolineales bacterium (assembly GCA_964496595.1). Taxonomy (GTDB): domain Bacteria; phylum Chloroflexota; class Anaerolineae; order B4-G1; family SLSP01; genus JAAAOZ01. The sequence continues at coordinate 25,424 of CAZCAI010000035.1, read as the reverse complement.
CACTGATAGCAAACCGCCGCGGCGCCCGCGGTCAATTCGATCAGCTTTTCCCACACCTCGTCATCCAAGGTGATGATGCGCTCGTCCATCGCCGCTGATTTTTGATCCATCCTACCTCCTGAATAAGTTACAAGTTACAAGTTAAAAGTTGCAAGTTGCAAGTTGCAAGTTGAAAGTTGCACGTTACGACATCTTGCTTTAACTTGTAACTTTCAACCTTTAACTTTCAACTTTCTGCTCCGCGTACTTGCGAATAACCTCATCCATCTCTGCGATTTTCTCCGCGAATTCCTTGCCCTCCGCCGCCGAGATCCAGCGCAGTTGCAGCCGTTCCGGCGCGATGCCTTTGCGCGTGAATTTCTTGTGCCAGCGCTTGAAGCGCCGGGCGGTGTGGGTGTTGGCGTAGTTGTAGTGGCAATCGGAGCCGCTGTCGGTGAGGCGGCAGCCGGTGACCAAGACCGCGCCCGCGCCCTGATCGAACGCTCGCGCGATGAAGGCCTCTTCGAAGCGCGCGGAGCACATCGTGCGCACGATGCGCGCCGAGGGCGGATATTGGCGCTTCTCGATGCCGGCCAGGTCGGCGCCGGCGTAGGAGCACCAGTTGCAGGTGAAGACGATGCACTTTTCCTCTGGATGCTCGGCCAGCGCCGCGTCAATCTGAGAGAGGACTTGGGCCTTGGTGAAGTACGGCATATCGATGGCATCGACGGGGCACTCGGCGGCGCAGTTGCCGCAGCCCATACAGGCCGCCTCGATGATGCGCACGGTGCCCTTGCCGCGCTCGCCCACCTGCTCGATGGCGTTGAAGGGGCAGACGCTGACGCAGCGCATACAGCCGATGCACTTTTCAGGATCGTGCTGGGCCGTGAGCGGCTCCTTTTCGATCTCACTGCGCGCGAGCAGCACGCCCGCCTTGCCCGCCGCCGCCATCGCCTGCGCCATCGATTCGCGCACGTCCTTGGCGCCCTGCGAGGCCCCCGCCAAGAAGACGCCCTGCACGGCGGTCTGCACCGGCCCCAGCTTGGGATGCAGCTCCATCAAGAAGCCATCCTCGCTCTCGGCCAGCTTGAGCTGATCGGGCAGGTTGGTCTGCGTCGGGCAGAGGCCGGTCACCAACACCAACTGCTCGGTGGGGATGCGCAAGTTCGCGTGCAACAGGTGATCGTAGAAGGTCAAAGCGCCGTCCTCCCACACAAGAACCTCCTGCGGCGGCTTGTCGTCATCATAGCGGAAGAACTGCACGCCCGCGCGCATCGCTTCCTCGTAGAGTTCCTCGGCCTGGCGGCTGTAGGTGCGAATGTCCTTGCTCACGATGCGCACCTTCTTGCCCATCCGCCGCAGGCGCAGCGCCTGGCTGATCATCGAGGTGCAGCAGTAGCGCGAGCAGCCCATCTTGCCCTGGCGCGCGCCCACGCAGGAGATGAAGGTGATGTGGTCTGGAAGTTGGAGGTTGGAAGTTGGAGGTTGGAGATTGGAGAGCAGGGATTCCAGTTCCACGTTGGTGATGACGCGGGGATCGTTGCCGTAGTCAAATTCTGTGGGCTGATAGGGGGTGGCGCCGGTAGCGACGACGACCGCGCCGACTTCCAGCGCCTCGTCGCTGCTGAGGTGGGCATGGAAGCTGCCGACGACCCCACTAATCGTCTCGACCTCGGCGCCGAGGTGGACGTGGACGCCGGTCTCCTCCAGTTCCTGCGCCTTGGCGCGGACGATGTCGGCGGCGCGGAGATCCGCCGGGGCGATGTGGTCTAGATCCATCAGCAGGCCGCCCAATTGCTCCGCCTTCTCCACCAGGTGCGTGTCGTAGCCCTGACGGGCCAGCGCCGCCGCCGAGGTCATCCCCGCGATGCCGCCGCCGATGACCAGCGCGCGCTGCGTGAGCGGCAGGTGACTGGCCTCCAGCGGCGTGAGTTGGCGAGCCTTCTGGACCGCCATCGCCACCATATCCGAGGCCTTGACGGTGGCCGCCTCCGGCTCGAACTTATGCACCCACGAGTCCATATTGCGGATGTTGGACATCACCAGCAGGTAGGGATTGAGGCCCGCGCGCATCAAAACGCCGCGAAAGATCGATTCGTGGGTCTTGGGCGAGCAGGCGGCGATGACGACGCGCGTGATGTTGTGCTCGCGAATAGATTCTTCGATTTCGGCCTGGGTGTTGCCCGCGCAGGAGAACATCTGGTGATCGGCGTGGACGACATCGGGCAGCGTGAGCGCCTCGGCCATCACTCGCTCGACGTCGACGACGCCGGCGATGTTGCTGCCGCAGTGGCAGACGTAGACGCCGACGCGCGGCGTCTCCACGTCCGGGATCGGCTCCACATCCAACGGCTCCGGCCAGTAGCGATCGGTGAGGTGGCTCAACGCCAGCGCCGCCGCGCCGCTCCCCTCGGCGACGCTATCGGGGATATCCTTGGGGCCGGAGACGCAGCCCGCCGCGTAGATGCCGGGGCGCGTCGTCATCACCAGCCCGCCGTGCATCTCCTCCGAGCGGATGAAGCCGTCGGCGTCCAGCTCGATGCCCAGGCGAGATGCGAGATCGGGCAGGCCCTCGGCGGGCGTCACCGCGTTGGCCAACACCACCATATCGAACGCCTCGGTGATCCGCTCGGCGGTTTCGGTGTTCTCGTAGACGACTTCAAGGGTATCGCCTTTCGGTCGGATGCGACCCGGTCGCCCGCGGACGAACTTCGCGCCCGCATCGGACGTGCGCTCCCAGAAGCCATCGAAGCCCTTGCCGTAAGCGCGGATGTCCATATAGAGCACGGTCACATCGTCCACGCCGTGATCGATGGCCTGATAGGCGTGCTTGATGGAGTACATACAGCAGAAGCGCGAGCAGTAGCGCCGGAAGCGCTGATCCCGCGATCCGACGCAGAGGACGAAGAGGATCTTCTCCGGATGTTTGCCATCGGAGGGGCGGATAATATCGCCGCCGGTCGGCCCCGCCGAGTTGATGAGGCGCTCGAACTCCAGCGCGGTCAGAATATCGGGATGGCTGCCGTAGCCGTACTCGCGCATCTGGCGCGGATCTAGCATATCGTAGCCCACGGCGATGATGATGGCGCTCACCTCGCGCGTGAGGAGCTGTTCCTGGGGCACGAGAAAATCGATGGCCTGGGGCGGGCAGATGTCGGCGCAGCGGCTACAGGGGATGTAGTTGGGCGGATCGTTGAGGCACGCTTCCATATCGATCATGTAGGCGCCCGGCGCGGATTGGGGGATGGGCGTGTAGATGGCTTTCCGCGCGGCCATGCCGGCATCATACTCGTTGGGCAGGATTACGGGGCAGACCTCGGTGCAATCGCCGCAGCGGGTGCACTCGTCGGTCACGTAGCGCGCGCGCTGCCGCACCGTCACGCGGAAGTCGCCGGGAGAGCCTTCGACGCGATCCACCTCCGCCAGGGAGAGGATCTCGATGTTGGGGTGCAGATCCACCTCGGACATTTTGGGCGCCTCGATGCAGATGGAGCAATCCAACGTGGGGAAGTTCTTATCTAAGACGGCCATCGCGCCGCCGATGGTCGCCTCCCGCTCCACCAGCACGACGCGCGCGCCGGCGTCCGCTAAATCCAACGCGGCCTGAATCCCCGCGATGCCGCCACCGATGACCATGACTGAGTTGCTCATATTTTCTCCTCAAATTGGAGGTTGGAAATTGGATGCTAGAGGCTGGAAGTTGGACAATAGACCTCCCCTTGCGAAGTTGCGCAAGTGACCTCAAACAGTCCGTATGAGGTACAGGGAATAGGTTAATCTGTTCGCAAAAGTTTCTGTTAACCTTCGCAAGGGTTTCCTAATTAAATCCTCTTCTCGAATACACCCTTAGATAGTTTACGGAAAGATACCGCGCTTTTTGTAGACGGTCTCCAGCCGGCGCAAGGCCACGATGTATGCCGCCGTCCGCCAATCGGTATCGTAGGCGCGCGCGGCGTCGCGGACGCGCTTGTAGCCGCCGACGATGGTCTTGTGCAGCTTGGCATCGACCTCGTCCAAGTCCCAGAATTCGCTGCGCTTGTTTTGCAGCCATTCGAAGTAGCTGACGATCACACCGCCGGCGTTGCACAGGACATCGGGCAACACGTGGATGCCCTTTTCCTGCAAGATGCGGTCGCCCTCGAGGTCGGTGGGGCCGTTGGCTCCCTCGGCCACCATTTGGACGTTGAGCCAGCGCGCGGTCTCCGCCGTGATCTGGTTCTCCAGCGCCGCCGGCACGAAAATATCGGCCTGCACGCTCATAAAGGTCTGATGATCGACCGGCTCCCCCGCCGGATAGCCCGCGATCCCGCCGTGCTCCGCGACGTAATCGGCCAGATCCGCCGCATCGAAGCCTGCGGGATTCACGAGCGCGCCGGTGTGATCCTCCACGGCCAGCAGCTTCGCGCCCAGCGGCTGCAACAGCCGACTCGCCCATGAGCCGACATTGCCGAAGCCCTGGACGATGTACGTGGCCTCGCTCAGATCGAAGTCGTGATCCTCCGCCCAGGCCTGCAACACGAAGACAACCCCCTGGCCGGTGGCCTTGTTGCGTCCCACGCTGCCGCCCGATTCGACCGGCTTGCCCGTCACCACGTGAGCGTTGCGATTGCGCTCCAGCGGCGGCATCATCTGCTGGTAGGTATCCAAAATCCAGGCCATGATCTGCGGATTGGTGTTGACATCGGGCGCGGGGATATCGTACTCCGGGCCGATGTTGGTGCCCAGCGCGAAGGTAAAGCGGCGGGTGATCCTCTCCAACTCGCCGATGGAGTAGTTCATCGGGTCGATTTGAATGCCGCCCTTCGCGCCGCCGAACGGCAACCCGACAATGGCCGATTTCCAGGTCATCCAGGTGGCCAACGCGCGCACCTCATCGATATTCACCGCCGGGTGATAGCGCAGCCCGCCCTTGAACGGCCCCAACACGTTGTTGTGCTGCACGCGATAACCGGTGAACATCTCCAACGTGCCATCGTCCATAATCACCGGGAAATGCACGATAATTTCATTGATCGTCGTGGCTAAAATCTTCCGCACCTGCGGATCTAAATCCATCAAATCCGCCGCGTGATCAAACTGCGCCACCACATTCTCGTAGACACTTTTCTTGCTCATTTCGTTCTCCACCTGGCTTTAACTTGTAACTTTTAACTTGCAACCTGCAACTTTCAACCCTGATACGTATACCCCGTCTCGAACGCCTTCAAATTCAACGGCAAAATCTTGGGACGCAGGGTATCGCGCAGGGCGGCTTCCATCGCTTCGCGGCTGACGACGCCCGTGATTTGCGTGAAGTAGCCCAGCATGATGACGTTCGCCACGATGCGGCGGCCCAGCTCCTCCGCCAGGCGCGTCGCGGGGATCGCCTGCGGCGCGTCGCTCTCGTCCGGCGCGACCAAATCCGCGTCGATCAGGATCGTCGCGCCCTCTTTGGCCGTGGGCCGGAAGGTCGTGTAGGCCTCCTGCGACATCGCGACCAAAATATCCGGCGCCTGTACAAAAGGATAATCGATGGGCCGATCCGCCACGACGACGTTGGCGCTCGATGCGCCGCCGCGCGCCTCCGGGCCGTAGGCCTGCGTCATCACCGCCTCGCGCTCATCGTAGAGCGCCAGCGCCTTGCCCAACAAAAATCCCGCCAGCCCTAAGCCTTGCCCGCCGAAGCCAGAAAGTCGAATCTCCTGGTACATTTACGCCTCCCAACCCCGACCAAAGGCCGACGCTACTCCATTCGCTACGCTCATTGCGTAGCTGACTACTAACCGAATCTCCTGGTACATTTACGCCTCCTCGCCATGCTCGATCTTTAGCGGCTGATAGACGAGCTTATCGCGATTGATGAAATTGCCGACGTAGATGGGCCGCTCCTCGCGCAGATCGATCTCCAGATCCTCCAACGGTACGTCGCGAGCCAAAACACAGCGCTCGCGATAGAGGCGCATCTCCTCTAATCCATCGCGGATGTTGTTCGATTTGCCGAAGCCCACGGGGCACGAAGAGAGCACCTCGATGAAGGCGAATCCCGGCCTGGCAAAGGCGTGGAGGATGTCCTTTTTGAGCTGGCGGACGTGGATGGTCGTCCAGCGGGAGACGTAGCTCGCGCCCGCCGCCGCCAGGAGGTACGGCAGATTGAAGGGGTGCTCGCGGTTGCCATAGGGCGAGGTGGTCGCGTAGGCGCCCGTCGGCGTCGTCGGCCCGAATTGGCCGCCCGTCATCCCATAGTTGAAGTTGTTGACGCAGACGACCTTAATATCGACGTTGCGACGCGCCGCGTGGATCAGGTGATTGCCGCCGATGGCCGCCAAGTCGCCGTCGCCGCTGAAGACCGTCACCATCAACGAGGGGTTGGCCAGCTTGAGACCGATAGCGAAGGGGATGCCGCGCCCGTGCGTGGTGTGATACGAATCGATGTCCATATAGCCCGCGACCCGGCCCGTGCAGCCAATGCCGGAGACGACGACATGTTGGCGCTCTGGAATTTCAGAGTCCAAAATCGCCTGCGCGTAACAGCGCATCGCGATGCCGATGCCGCAGCCGGGGCAGAAGATGTGCGGCATGCGATCCGAGCGCATGATGTCATCCAATGGGTGCTTATCAACGAAGATTTCCTCAGCCATCGTTAGCTGCCTCCCGAATCGCCTCAAAAATCCGGCCCGGGCGGATCATCTCGCCGCCCGCGTGGTGAACGCCGATGGCCGGATGTCCGATGCAGCGCTCTACCTCGCGGCGGATCTGGCCCAGGTTCATCTCCGCGACGATAAACGAGTCGGCATGCCGGGCCAACTCGACCATCAGCGCCTCCGGGAAGGGCCAGAGCGAGACCAGGCGCAGGAATCCGGCCCGAATGCCTTGCTCGCGCGCATCCACCACCGCGCGCCGCGCCGAGCGGGCCGTGCAGCCGTAGGAGACCACGACGATCTCCGCATCCTCCATGTGATACGCCTCCGTGCGGATGATCTGATCGGCGTTGCGCTCGATCTTCGCGATGAGGCGCGTCACCAGCTCGTGGTGCGTCGCGGCGGACATATCGGGGTAGCCGCGCTCATCGTGCGTCAGACCGGTGAAGTGGACGCGATAGCCCTCGCCCGCGTGGGCCATCGGCGGCACCAAATCCGCCGGATCCGGCGCGAAAGCGCAATACGGGCCTTCGTCCAGGCCGGGCGGCGGCTCGGCGGGCGCTTTGCGGCCCCAGTGCGGGATTTCCTCGGCGGGCGGGATGACGACGCGCTCCACCATGTGGCCGATCACCTCGTCGGAGAGCACGAGCACGGGCACGCGGAAGCGGTCGGCGACGTTGAAGGCGTGGATCGTCAAATCGAAGATCTCCTGTGGCGACCACGGCGCGTAGGCGACGATGCTGTAATCCCCGTGGGAGCCCCAGCGCGCCTGCATCACGTCGGATTGGCCGGCCATCGTGGGCAGGCCGGTGGAGGGCGAGCCGCGCTGAATGTCGATCAGCACGCAGGGCAGCTCCAGCATCACGCCCAGGCCCAAATTCTCCAGCATCAGGCTGAGGCCGGGGCCGGAGGTCGCCGTCATCGAGCGCGCGCCGGCAGCCGATGCGCCCAGCACGGCGGCGATGCTGCCCAGCTCGTCCTCCATCTGCAGGTAGACGCCATCCACCTCCGGCAGGCGGCGCGAGAGCCGCTCGGCCACCTCCGTCGAGGGCGTGATCGGGTAGCCGCCAAAGAAATGACATCCCGCCGCGAGGGCGCCTTCCGCGCAGGCATCGTCGCCGCTCATAAAGTGCTTGCCGGTCAAAACGGATCGGTTATTCATGACGAGACCTCCGAGGCATCCTCTGACGCATCCCTGGTAAAGATCGCGAATTCGGGGCAGACTAAGGTACAGAAATCGCAGTGGACGCAGGCCGTTTCCTTGCCGGGGGCAACTTCGGGGTAGTGGTATCCTTTGGCATTCAGCGCCGTCGATGCCTGGAGTACCTCTTGGGGACAAAATTCAATACACAGCTCGCAGCCCTTGCAACGTTCTGCGATGATATACACCTGCCCCTGGGGCTTAGAGACGGTCGCTAAATCCAGAGGCGTGCGCGCAAAAACTTTCATAGTCACGCTCACTTTTTGTGATCCGATAACCCAGGCCGAGGCTTGATGACCTGAGATCCGACATCCAATAAAGGGGTTCGTGATTTTATTGCATCATAAGGCTTATTGTACCCACGAAACTAAAGGGCTGTCAAATGACAAACGTAACGTCATGGGAGCTTCACTGGTTCGGAAGTATCAGAAACGTCAGAAATGGGACGACAGCTAAAATAGAATCGTGTATAATTGAAGTGATGATGATCTTCAAGGATACACTCAAGAAATCCGACCGAAAAGGAGAGCATTTTATGCCCCTGAGTTTCACTATCCCGCCTTCAATCACAGATAAACACCGACGAGTCATCTTTCAATATCTAAGCTCGCTCGAAACCATATCTTCCGAAAACTGGGCTATCCTCTTTGAGGCCATGGATGTATTGCGCATCGCGACGGTAAGTTCTGTTTCAGGACAGCGCCGCACGTTCACAAGTATCTATCACGATAGGGTAGATATACCCTACGCCGATGCCTATATAGCTGCATTACTCAACAGCAACTCTCCGGCTCAGATGAGTAGACCATTGTGGGCAGCGATTGCCCGTCGCATCTCTCAAGACTTACGCACTTCGGAATTTTTCGATGTTAACGCCACAGAAAGTCGTCTTTTATTAAGCTATCTTCTTTACTGGTGGCAACAATTCGCGCGGGGCTATGCATTCGAAATTGAAATCTTCGAGGATTTGAAATCATCCCACATCGAATTCCAATCTCATGATTTGCGTGTGCGGGCCGCGAGAATGTCACCTTTCGATTTGACGGTCTCTATATTTCGAGGTGACATCAAGACCAGCACATACTTTCTGGCGCAACAACGTCACCCTGATCCTACCATTGATTTCTACATCACGCGCGCCTGGCTTCCTACAGGTCGAACCCGGACTTTGGTGGTTTTCTTGAAACCTGAGATGTGGCAGGAAATCGATGGAGATACCTTGCAGGCTACACTAGAGACCCTCGAACAAATTTTACCTCGACCAGGTGCAGTCCATATTGAAACACAGGCTGTAATTGTAGTTGATTACGTGTTATGGAAGAAAAAGATGCACATTTATCAGCAGGAGGAACATCATGCCTAAGACGCTTGATACTTTGACCAATGAAGAATTCGATCAATTAGTGGAACAGCATATTGATCAAGCCGCGCAGTGGGATGGAGTGCTACCATTAGATACTATCTTAGAAACATGGGCTACTATTGAACATCACAAGCAGCCACCTGTGGTACGTATACGGATAGTTGAGGGACAAATTGTTCTAGAGACGCCGCCCGAAAGCCCGTTAAGCGTACGAGGTTCCAATACGTTAATTTTGGAAGATGGCAGCGAGTTGAATTTAGAATTTGAGCCAGAGCTATTAGAAGCCATCCAAGTATAAAAAGGGCACTCAGCTTTGAATGTGATAAGGTCATGAAAGTCACGTATGATCACGAGACCGACACATTAACCGTTATCTTCGCGAATGCCCCAATAGCAGAAAGCGACGAGGAAAGGCCTGGCGTCATCTTGGATTACGATAGCTCGGGGAATCTGGTGTCGTTGGAAATTCTCGACGCTTCGCAGCGGGTGGGACTCCCCACGCAGATGGAATATCAGGTGGCGCCGGCAAGTCCTTCTTGAGCAGCTAAATAACGGTATATGGCAAAAGCCCCGCGATGATCTGCGGGGCTTTTGGTATGTAGGTCGGAATGGCATTCCGACCTACGCATATTTTCTACGAAGAGCCGAATGGACGTTCACGCCACGCCGTAGAAGGTCGTGAAGTCATCCTCGCCGAAGACCTCCTGGTACCGCCGGACGAAGTCCGGGAGCGTGTAGGTGTGGGCTTGCGGGCCGGGGGTCTCCAGCACATACGAGGCGGCCAGGCTGCCGATGCGCCCACAAACCTCCCACGGCATCTCCATCGCCAGGCCCTTGATCAGGCCAGCGCGGTAGGCGTCGCCCACGCCGGTCGGGTCCATAATGCGCTCCACGGGCGCCGCCGGCACGCGGATCTTCTCGTCGGTCCAGATCAGCGAGCCTTCTTCGCCCAGCGTCACGATGACGGCGCGCTGGACGGCGGCGCGGATCTCGTCGTCCGTCATCTCGATGCGATCCTTGAGCAACTCGAACTCGTAGTCGTTGACAACTAGAATGTCCGCGCCCTCGACGCCCTGGCGCAGCGAGGCCGGGCTGGAGCGCACGACCTGCTGGCTGGGATCGTAGATGTAGGGAATGCCCAACTCTTTACACTCGCGCGGATACTTGTCCATCGCCTGCGGATCGTTGGGCGAGACGATGGTCAAATCGACGGGGACGTCGAAGTCGTGGAACGACAACTCGCGCGCGTAGGCCATCGCGCCGGTGTAGAAGCTGGCGATCTGGTTCTGGTTCTTGTCGGTGGTGGCGAAAAACGAGGCGGTGAAGACCTCCGGGATTTCGACCGTCGCCGAGGTATCCACGCCGTGGGCCTCGAGCCAGGCGCGATACTCGGTGAAATCCTGCCCCACTGTGCCCATCATCACAGGGCGCTCCTCCAGCAATCCCAACGTAAAGGCGATGTTAGCCGCGCAGCCGCCGCGCTGCCGCTTCATATCATCCACCAAAAAGCTGAGGCTTAATTTTTGCAGCCGCTCCGGCTTGATGTGCTCCAGAAAATCGCCGGGAAAGGCCATCAAATAGTCAAATGCTATCGAACCGGTGATGACAACGTGCATAGTCTGTCCTCCTGTTTTTGACGCTTTCATAATTTAATTCAGCTCCCCTCCCTCTCCTTGATCACCGCTTGATCACCGCCGAGCGCGGCAACAGCCGATCCCGCAGGATGACGCGCAAGGCCCAGATGCCATCCCAGGGGCGGATCTTCTTGCCCTCCTCGATGGTGCGCGGGCGATAGCTCACCGGCACCTCCAGGATTTCGTAGCCCGCGCGGAGGACTTTGTCCGTCAACTCGAAATCCAAATCGAAGCCCGCGCCGGTCAGGTTGAGGCGCTGCAACACATCCGTGCGCACCATCTTCGAGGCGGTCGCCACGTCGGAGAGGTGCGCGCCGTAGAGCAGATTGGTCAACCCGGTGAGGACGCGCACGCCCCAGTAGTTGGCCGCGTACTTGTAGATGGCGCGTCCGCCCAAGGTACGCGAGCCGTACACCGCGGCCGGGCGCTGCGCCTCGACCACCTCCAGGAAGCGCGGGTACTCGTGCGGATCGTACTCCAGATCCGCGTCCTGGATGATCGCGTACTCGCCGGTGCAGTGCGGAATCGCCGTGCGGATCGAGGTGCCCTTCCCCATGTTGCGCGGCTGGAAGATCACGCGCATCGCCTCGTATTCGACCGAGCGGAGCAGCGCCGGCGTCTCGTCCGTCGAGGCGTTGTCCACCACGATGATCTCCCGCTCCCAGCCCGGCAGCAGCGGCGCGGTGATGACCTTCTCCAGGATGGGGAGGATGGTTTCCTGCTCGTTGTAGGTGCAGATGATGATGGAGAGCTTTTTCTCTGTCACATCAGCCTCCGCTCAAGCCCCGCGCTGCGAAGAAATCCGCGAAGACCTGCAACATATAACCGAGCCGCGCGTCATCCATCCCCGGAAAAACGCCGATGAAGAACGCGCTGCGGAGCACGCGGTCGGTCTCCGTCAGCGGCGTGGCGACGCGATGTCGCATCTGGCGATAGCCCGGCTGGTGCAAGATATTGCCCGCGAAGAGATAGCGGGTCTCGACCTTGCGCTCGCGCAGGTACTGGTTCAGATCCTGGCGCGTGAAGGGCGCCGATTCGCGCACGGCGATGGTAAACGCGAACCACGCCGGGTCGGCCTTGGGGCTGGCTTTCGGCAGGATGAGGTGCTCTTCGTAGCGCTGTAATCCCTCGTACAGCACGCGGAAGTTGTGCTTCCGGGCCGCGATGAAAGCGGGCAGCTTCCCCAATTGGGGCAGCCCAATCGCCGCCAGGACATCCGTCATCTTCAAGTTGTAGCCGATCTCGGTGAAGTAGTAGCGATGGTCGTAGGGTTCGCCGAGGCCCGGAATCTCCCACTCGAAGCGCTGCTTGCACGCGCCGTTCTTATCGCTTTCGTGCGTGCACCAACAATCGCGCCCCCAATCCCGCAGCGAGTGGACGATGTGACACAGTTTCCGGCTGTTCGCGCCCACCGCGCCGCCCTCGCCCGTCGTGATGTGGTGCGCGGGGTAGAAGCTGAAGGTCGAAAGGTGGCCGAAGGTCCCGCAGTTAACGCCATCGTAGCGGCTGCCCAGCGCATCGCAGGTATCCTCGATCACGTAGAGATCGTGCGCCGCCGCAAACGCCATCACCACATCCATCTCCACCGGATTCCCCAGAATATGCGGCACGAAGACGGCGCGCGTCCGCTCGGAAAGCGCCGCCTCCAGCAACGCAACATCGACATTGTACGTGCCCATCTCACAATCGATGAAGACCGGCGCCAGTTGATTTTGGATGATGGGCGCCACGGTCGTGGGGAAGGTGGCAGCCGGCGTGATGACCTCATCGCCCGGCGCTAAGGGATTGTCCAACTGCGGCGAGCACAAGGCCGTCATCGCCAGCAGGTTGGCCGACGAGCCGGAATTCGTGCACAGCACGCGCTCCACGCCCACGAATTCCGCCAACTGCTCAGAAAAGGCCGCGACGCGCGGGCCGTCGGTGAGCCAGAATTCCAGAATCGCATCGACGGCGCTCTGCATCTCGCGCTCGTCGTAGGTGCGCCCGCCGTAATTCACGAAGGTCTCGCCGGGCACAAACGGCTCTGGCTGATGGGCCACGCGGTAATACTCGGCCACTTTATCTAAAATTTCGCGGCGCAACGCTTTCGCGCGCAACTCCTCCGCTCGGATCGCGTCTTTTTTCTCGTTTTTCTGGGTCATTCAGTACCTCCCAAATTTCACCCCACCCTTGCGAAGGTTACGCAAGGACTTCGCTGCCTAAAGTGCGATGCATCTGCAATGTGACTCGGCTTCGCAAGGGTTCTGGTAAGCCTCGATGGTCTGGCGCAAGCCATCCGCAAGCGATGTCTCAGCCTCCCAGCCAAGGAGTCGCCGCGTCCGGGCGGCGTCAGCGGGGATGGCAGGCGCCTCGCCGGGCCGATAGGGGATCGCGCCGGCCAACATCTGTCCGCGCGCCTCCGTCAATGCCCAAATCCGCGCCACGACCTCGTGGATGGTGCGCAGCGCGCCCGTTCCCAGATCGAGCGCCTGTCCTTCGATATGCGGCGCGGTGAGCGCGGCGATCAAGCCGGCGACCACATCCGCGACGAAGATGAAGTCGCGCTGCTGGGCGCCGGCGGTCATCTGAAAATTCTCACCGGCCAGCGCCGCGCGGATCGCCGCCGGGACAAGCGCTCGCGAGCGCTGGCCCGGGCCGTAGACCTGAAAGGGGCGCATCCAGACCACCGGAGCGCGCCAGGCGTTGTACGCCGCGCGGGCAAAGGCCCAAGCGGCGACCTTCGATGCACTGTACGAGTTGAATGGATCCAGGCCCTCGTTGCAGCGACGCGCGCCGTACTCGTAGGACGAGCCGACCAGGACCATCCGCCGCACCGATCCAACCGCGCGGACGGCGTCCAAAAGCGCAAGCGTGCCGCCGACGTTGACGCGCAACGCTTCGGCGGCGGGCAAGCCCGGTTGCGTGATCCCCACCGCCGCCAGGTGCAACAGCGCCGCCGGGCGG
>CAZCAI010000035.1:0-11587 GCA_964496595.1 uncultured Anaerolineales bacterium | reverse complement strand
TTGGCGATCCCCACGATGGTCTGCGCCGCGAGATGAAAGACCGCGTCGATCTCGTACTCGTTGAGAACGCGCTCCATCAGCGCGTAGTCGGTCGCATCGCCGCGCGCCACACGGATGCGGCGGATCATCCCGGAGCGCACGAGGTGCGATTGGGGCACATCATCCCGGATCAGGCCAACGACCTCGGCGTGGGCCGCGACCAGGGCGTGCGTGAGCCACGATCCCAGCAGGCCCGTGCATCCGGTGACTAAGACGGGCCGCTCGGCCCAGAAAGATGGGGACATATCATTTATCATAAGGAGTCTCCATGTAAAGGAAGCTCGGCGCGTCGCAGACCAAATTCAACCTACCAAATCTTCCACGGCGCGTCGGTCTCCCAGAGCGAATTTAGCTCTTGGGCCTCTTTGAAGGTGTCCATCGCCCGCCAGAAGCCCGCGTGCTCGTAGACGGCCAATTGCCCATCGCGGGCCAGGTTGTGGAATGGCGCTTGCTCCAAGATCAGATCATCATCACCTTCCAGATAGGAAAGCGCATCCCTCTCGAAGACGAAGAAGCCGCCATTGATCAACTGCTCGACCAAGGGCTTTTCTTGGAAGCCGGTGACGCGGCCCGCGTCGTCGGTCTTCAAGATACCGAAGCGCGAGAAGGATTTCGCGCCGGTCATCGTGACGAGCAGGTCGCGCCGGCGGTGATAGTCCAGCAGCGCGTGCAGGTCGATATCGGCCACGCCATCGGCGTAGGTGGCGAAGAAGCGCGGGCCAGCGACGTAGCGCGCGGCCTTGCGAATGCGCGCGCCCGTCTGCGTGGACAGGCCGGTATCGGCGAAGGTGATATGCCACTCGGCAGTGTCATTCGGCGTGAGGAACTTAGGGCCGCTGTTGCCCAGCGTGAGGGTGAAATCCCGACTTTGCCAGTCGTATTCCAAGAAATAGCGCTTGATCATATCGCCTCTATATCCCAGCGCTAAGATAAAGTCGGTGAAGCCCTGCGCCGCGTAGATCTTCATCACGTGCCAGAGCACGGGCCGCTCTCCGATTTCGACGAGCGGCTTGGGAATCGTCCGATCCCCCATCCGCGTGCCCCTGCCGCCGCAGAGAATAATCACCGGTATGGATTTTTGCGTCACGGTACTCTCCGTTTGTGCTTGATTACATTTGCACTACATACATCCGAAAGCCCACCGGGGCGAGCGGTGGGCAAACGTGGCTATGGTAACATGGGGAAGGGTTTTGTCAACCATTTATTTTCGGGGTACTTACATTTAGGGTAGGAAACCTTTCCAGTAGCCGATGCCATAATTGAGAATTCAGAATTCAAAAGTTAAATAAAGATTCAAAATTCTAAATTCGCAATTCGCAATTTAAAATTTGATGTTTTGTTGCTTTGATATTTTTTCCGCTTTGACGATTTGATGCCTTGGTATATTGTCAGCCGGTTATCGGTTATAATAATGGAGTGGATTAGGCCGTTCCAAGAAAATAATTCTCCCAAAAACGATCAGTTTTCTGAGGAGAAAGCATCAGGTTGGGGAGGTTTTAATTTCTGGAACTACCTTAGCCTGGAGTGTAGGAGTGTAAAGGAGGCAGCGAATGATGGAAGAGACCCGATACGAACGCCAGGTCGTCATCCCGCAGATTGGGGAGGAGGGCCAGGCGCGATTGCGCGCGGCGCGCGTGTTGATCGTCGGCGCGGGGGGGCTGGGATCGCCCATCACGCTCTACCTGGCGGCGGCAGGCGTCGGCACGTTGGGCCTCGCCGACCCCGATCAGGTGAGCGTGTCGAATCTTAACCGCCAGATTCTCTACACCACGGATGACGTCGGGCGCAGCAAGACAGCGGCCGCCGCCGAACGCCTGCGCGCGCTCAATCCAGAGGTCGAGGTGGTGACGCATCCGGCGGTGCGGCGCGAGGAGGGCGCGGAGCTGGCGGCGGGTTATGATCTGGTGGTGGAGGCGTGCGACACGTTGGCGGCCAAAGCGTTGATGAACGAGGTCTGCGTCGCAGCAAAAACGCCCTTAATTTGGGCGGCGGTCTCGCGCTTCGAGGGACAACTGGGCGTCTACGTACCAGATCACGCTTGTCGCGCCTGCGTCTTCCCGCAGACGCCGGAGCCGGGAGATTATCCCGCGCCGGCGGAGCTGGGCATCGTGGGCGCGGCCGCCGGCGTGATGGGATCGCTGGAGGCGGTGGAGGCCATCAAAGTTCTGTTGGACATCGGCGAGCCGTTGGTCGATGCTATTTTGCTGTGGCAAGGGCTGGCGGGCGCCTTCGAGCGGGTTGAGATTCCGAGGAATCCCGATTGTCCTTGTTGCGGCTAGTCGCATAGTTGAGCTATTCAAGAAAAGAGGGGGGAAGATATGAGAATCGTTATAGCGTTGATTGCAGCTTATTTACTCGGCTCGATACCACCGGGCCTCTTTTGGGGACGAGTGATAAAGGGCATCGATGTGCGCGAGCATGGCAGCGGGCGCACGGGCGGGACGAACGTCTGGCGCACGGTTGGATTTTGGGCCGCGTTCCTCACGGCGATCTGCGACGGCCTGAAGGGCGCGGCGGGGCTTGGGATCGCACGCGCGTTGGGCTTGTCGCCGTGGGGCGTCGCGTTGGCCGGGGCGGCGGCGGTGCTGGGGCATAACTACTCGCTCTACCTCAAATTCCACGGCGGCGCCGGGACCGCGATCAGCATCGGCATCGCGGCGACGTTGTGGGGCGTCGCGCTGCCTGTGTTGGTGCTCGCCGGGGTTGGGGTGGGGTTGTTGGTGGGGCATGCCTCCGTCGCATCTATCTTGATCGCGGTGCTGTTGCCCGTCATCTTCCTGCTGCGCGGAGAAGTCCCCTACACCGTGGGCTTCGGGCTGCCAACGATGGCGCTCACCCTGTGGGCCTTGCGCCCGAACATCGAGCGGCTGCGCCAGCGTGCCGAGCGCTTCTTGCCCATCTACCAGGAGAAACCGCCGCCGATCTCGCTCTCGCGCCATCCGGCCCGTGAGCGGGAGTAGGCATTTCGAGCGTTAGATGGATGGGAGACGGTTTCAGGAGAAATTACACTTGCCATCATGTATAGATGCCATAGAATGGAAATATAGGTTGGCTGTAGTAAAGCAGATAGTGCTATGAAGCGCTATACTGAAGTGGAAGATGTCGAAAAAGGAGGCGATGCTTTACACGAGATAGCTACTTGAGTTTGGATAGAGCGTAACTTTTCCAATAACCAATTTAGGGAGGAGTATAATATTATGAAGAAGCACGAATCTACTTTTGTCGTTGGGTTAGTGGCTATGCTGTTGGTATTTGCGCTTACCATAGCCTTTGCTACACCCGTGGCTGCTGATGGCCCCTCTGTTTTCATCAACGAGATACATTATGACAACGACGGGGGAGACGTAGACGAAGGGATAGAAATCGCCGGTCCGGCAGGAACTGATCTCACTGACTGGCAGCTTGTTCCCTATAACGGGAGTAACGGGGGGCAATACAGCGCGACTGAACTTAGTGGTACCATTCCCGATCAGGAGAATGGGTTTGGAACACTCTGGTTCCCCATCAGCGGCATCCAAAACGGCGCGCCAGATGGCATAGCCCTCGTCGCGCCCGGCGACGTGGTCGTACAATTCCTCAGCTACGAGGGAGATTTTACAGCCACAGATGGCCCGGCAGATGGAATGACCAGCACCGATATCGGCGTTTCCGAAGGTGGTAGCACTCCTGTGGGCTATTCTTTGCAGTTGCAGGGAATAGGTGATAGCTACGACGATTTCACATGGAATGATCCTATTCCTCACACCAGGGACGCCGTAAACACAGATCAGATTTTCCAAGAAGTAAATGCCTTCTCCATCTCCAAATCTGCTCCCGGCACAGTTTCTCCCGGTGAGGTCTTCACCTACACCCTCGTCGTCCAGAACGACACCGGCGTCACACCGGCCACGACCACGATCACGGATGTGGCGCCCGATGGCGTCGCTTTTGTCGCGGCGTCTGACGGCGGCGCTGAGTCAGATGGCGTGGTCACGTGGACCGTTGACAATTTCGCCGACGGCGCCACCATCACACGAACTTTCCTTGTCACGGCGACAGCCGGCCACGGTGCAGAAATCGAGAATGCCGACTACGGCGTCAACGGCGGCGAGGATTGGATCACCACCACAATCGGCGCGCCTGTGACGACGATGGTCATGGGTGAATGTGATTCGATCTACAACGTCCAATATCCCGGCGGTGATTCCTTGTGCACAGGAGAGACAGTCGCTGTTGAGGGCATCGTCTACGCCGTCTATGGCAGCAATAGCTTCGCAATAGCCGAAGACACTGGCCCCTGGCACGGCGTCTTTGTATACGATAGTGGCGTCCCGCTGCCGGAGATTGGTGACTCCATCCATATCACGGGCACCGTTTCGGAATACTTTGGTCTCACGCAATTAGGAAGCGTCACCTACACGGTGTTGATGACCGGCACAACGCCGTATACGCCTAGCGTGATCAGCACGGCTGAAGCCGCCGATGGCGAGGCGTATGAAGGCGTCCTGGTCGAGGTGCAGGATGTGATCGTCTCTAATGAAGATCTCGAATATGGCGAGTGGGAAGTGGACGATGGCAGCGGGCCAGTCCGAGTGAATGACTTGGGGTACGCTTATGACGCTACACTGGGCAATGCTCTCGATTTAGTTCGAGGGATGCTTAACTACAACTTTGGCGATTTCAAGATCGAACCCCGTGATGCCGATGACATCGTCGAAGCGACAGGCTCTGGCTTGCTGATTGAAAAGCACGCGCCGGCCTTCACGCCGCCCGGCGAGGCCTTCACCTATACCCTCACGTTCGAGAACCAGACCGCCCAGACGATCAACGATCTGTGGATCAGCGACACCCTGCCGCTCGGTCTCACCTACGCCAGCTCCAGCCCGGAAGGGACATGGGACGAAGCATCACATACCATCACCTGGACCGAATTATCCAGCATCACGCACGGCAGCACGCTGACCTATACCTTAGTCGTCACCGCGCCGGCGGAGATGACCGTGGTCAGCAACACCACCTACATGGTCAGCTCCTCCGATTGGCCCACGCCGACCATGGGCGATCCGGTCGAGACGTTGATCCGCGACTGTAACTCTATCTACGGTATCCAGCATACTACCGACGCGGGCAATGACGGCACGTACCCCTCGCTTTGCGCGGGCGAAAACGTGACGGTGAAGGGCATTGTCTACGCCGTCTACGGCAGCAACTACTTCATCGCTGAGGCCGCCGGCCCCTGGCACGGCATCTACGTTTACAACGGCGGCAATGTCAGCGTTGGCGACGAGGTTGAGGTCACCGGCAACGTCGTTGAATATTACGGCGTCACCGAGTTCAGTTCACCCAGCAATGTGGAGATTCTCAGCAGTGGCAATACTCCCTATGCTCCCAGTGTCGTGACCGTGGACGAGATTCCCGTCGACGACCCCGACATCAGCGAAGGGTACGAGGGCGTCTTCGTCGAGACCCACGACATCACGGTGACGGCTGAGGCCAACAACTACGGCATTTGGACCTTCACCGATAGCAGCGGCGCTCTTGGTAAAGCCGATGACTGGGGCTATCGCGCAGAGCCTGACGTAGGAGATGAATACGCTGTCTTGCGTGGCGCGCTGGCCTATGATTATGATGAATACAAGATTCTGCCCCGCGACGCCGCCGACGCGCTGGAAAAGGGCATTGTTGTCATCGAGAAAGATGCCCCCGCCACCGTTCCGGAGGGTGAAATCTTCACCTACACCCTGACCATCGCCAATCAGATGGGCTTCTCGCTGGACAATCTCGTTATCACCGACACCGTGCCAGATAACACCACTTTCACCTATGGGCTGGATGGCGGCGTGGAGGAGAACGGCGTAGTCAGTTGGGAAGTTACATCTTTAGACTATCTAGATGAGATCAGTGTTCGCTTCGTGGTAACGGCCGCCGATATGAGCGGTCTTGTCATCAACGACGATTACGCCGTCTCCGCCGCGAACTACGTCACGCCGACCTTTGGCGCTCCGGTCAATACCGCGATCGGCGAGTTGCGCATCTATCACCTCCAGGGCGAGGGCTTCGTCAGCCCCTACGAGGGCCAAACGGCCACCGTCGAGGGCATCGTCACCGCCGACTTCCAGGGGGACGATGAGATGGATGGTTTCTTTATGCAAGACCCGATGGGCGACGACAATCTCTTGACCTCCGACGGCATCTTCGTCTACGATCCTGATGGAGAAGACGTCGATATAGGCTATAGAGTCCGAGTGACCGGCATGGTTGATGAGTATCAGGGGATGACCCAGATCAAAAACCTCAGCGCGCTGAGTGTGCTAGATACGATGGCCATTATGCCGCCGGCCACCGTGATCACCTTGCCCGAAGAGATCAACAACGAGATGGAGCGCTACGAGGGTATGTTGGTCACGCTCCCGCACACGATGACGGTGCAGCAGAACTACTTCCAGGGGCGCTTCGGTCAGGTCACGCTAGGCTACGGCGACCGGATGTACCAGCCGACCCATCTACACGAACCGGGCAGCGATGCCTACTGGGATCAGGTGGATGAGAACGCGCGTCGTCTGCTCGTGCTGGACGACGGCAGCAGCGACCAGAATCCCGATCCCATTCCCTACATCGGCCTCAACGACACTTTGCGGGCGGGCGACGTGGTCGCTACCGGCCTGACCGGCGTGCTGGATCAAGGCCCCATCAATACCAGCAGCCCGGCGACCAAGGACTATCGACTGCACCCGACGGCGGAGGTCATCATCGATCGGGACAACGAGCGACCAGTAACGCCGCCGGATGTGGGTGGCCGCTTGCAAATCGCCAGCTTCAACGTACTCAACTACTTCACCACGTTCGGAGAGCGTGGCGCGGACAATCAAGCCGAGTTCGACCGCCAGCGCACCAAGATCATCACCGCGTTGATCGCGTTAGATGCCGACGTGGTCGGCCTGATGGAGATCGAGAACAACGGCTACGAAGCGGTCGACGCCATCCACGATCTGGTGGAGGGTTTGAACGCCGAAGCCGGCGCCGGAACCTACGCTTTCATCGACCCCGGCGTAGATCAGATCGGCGACGACGCGATTGCCGTGGGCCTGCTCTACAAGCCGGCCAGTGTGACGCCGGTGGGTGCGGCGGCCATCCTCGACAATTCCTTTGACCCCAATTACTATGAGGACAAAAATCGCCCCGCGCTGGCCCAGACTTTCGAGGAGAACGCGACCGGCGAGCGTTTCACCGCCGTCGTCAATCACCTTAAGTCGAAAGGCTCCTCCTGCGCTGATCTTGGCGATCCCGACACGGGCGATGGGCAAGGTAACTGCAACCTTACCCGCACCAGCGCGATGTCGGTCGAGGTTTCATGGCTGGCGACCGATCCCACCAACAGCGGCGACCCCGACTTCATCATCATCGGCGACTTAAACTCCTACGCGATGGAGGATCCCATCAGCATGGCCAAGAGCGCCGGCTACACCGATCTACTCGGCGAGGAGGATTACACCTACATCTTTGATGGGCAATCGGGCTACCTCGATTACGCGATGTCGAACGAAAGCCTGACGGCACAGGTCACCGACGCCGCAGTATGGAACATCAATGCTGATGAGCCGTCGGTTATCGACTACAACACTGAATACAAGCCCGAAGACCTCTACGCGCCGGATGCCTATCGTTCATCGGATCACGACCCGGTATTGGTAGGGTTGAACCTACTTGAGCAGACCACACTTGCCGTCACAAAGGCTGTCGTACCCACATCGAATGTCAGCATCAGCGATACCGTGACCTACACTATCGCCTTGGCAAATGAAGGGGATGAAACAGCCACAGGCATCAGACTCACCGACACTCTGCCCACCGAGGTCGAGTTCGGCGGCTGGACGCTGGGGCATAATCTCGATGCCGTGGAGCAGGACGGCGTCATCACCTGGACGGGCGATCTGCCCGCCGGCGTCCAACCCGGCGTCATCGCCTTCACCGCCACCGTCGTCGCCGAATCCGAGCAGCCGGTCGTGAATCGCGTGGATGTGACGGCCGACAATGCCGCAACTGCGTCCGCGACCGCCGAATTCTCCTTCCCCGGCGAGACCTACATCTTCCTGCCGCTGGTCACGAAGTACTAAACTGATCGGCTGACAGATAGTCGTATCACTCAGATGCCCCTGGGGAGAGTCCCCAGGGGCATTTTTTCTTCTCGAAACTCTACTTGCCGGGGTTGTGTAAATCCCGTAGAATGGGAATCGATCTGTCATAACATTCAAGTCAACCATAAGGAAAGGAGAAGTATAGAATGAAGAAAACGAGATGGATGCATATTATTGGATCGCTGGCGATGGCCGGGATGGCCTGGCTCGCGATCTGGGTTTTTGTCCTGAGTACAACCCCCACCTCTGCCGCGCCGGCGGATACCTGCCCCACGACGCTCTTTTTCTCGGAATACATCGAGGGTAGCAGCAACAACAAGGCCATCGAAATCTATAACGGTACCGGCGAAGAGGTCGCGATGACCGGCTACGCCGTTGTGTTGTACGCCAATGGTAGTACAGGCGAAACCGCTCGGTTAGATTTGACGGGCGTGCTGGCCGCGGGCGAGGTCTATGTCATCGCCCATGATCAGGCCGGCGCGACTATCTTGGGGGAAGCCGATACGACGTCCTCCGTTGCCGGCTACAATGGCAACGACGCGCTGGTGCTCTACAAGGATGGCGCGGTTGTCGATGCCCTCGGCCAGGTCGGCAATGATGCCTATTGGGGATCAGAAGTTACGCTGGTCCACAAATCTAGCGTGATGCAGGGCGACCCGGTGGAGGATGACGCCTTTGATCCAACCGTCGAATGGAATAACTACCCTCAGGACACCTTCGATTACCTGGGCAGCCACACGATGGATCCTTGCGCTGCGGCGTTCTCCATCTCCAAATCCGCGCCGGCTACCGTGGCCCCGAACGAGGTCTTCACCTACACGCTCGTTGTCAACAACAACACCGGCGTCACGCCCGCCACGACCATCATCACGGATGTCGTGCCCTCTGGTGCGGGCTTTATCGCGGCCTCCGATGGCGGCGCTGAGGCGGGCGGCGCCGTCTCCTGGGATGTGAGCAATTTCGCGGATGGCGCCACGATCACCCGCACCTTCCGCGTGACGGCGACCGGCGCGCAGGAGATCCAGAACGCCGAGTATGGCGTCAACGGCGGCGAGGATTGGATCACCACCACGTTGGGCGCGCCGGTCACCACTCAGGTACTCGCGGAGCTGCTGATCGATAAATCTGCGCCCGCCACCGTCTCGGAGGGCGAGGCTTTCACCTACACGCTGACCATCACCAACCAGCTCGGCTTCACGCTGGATGACCTCGTCATCACGGACACTGTGCCCTCGAACGCCGCCGTGGCCTCGGTGTTGAATGGCGGCGCGAATATCAACGGCGTGATCAATTGGACGGTCGCATCCTTGGATCACCAGGCCGAGGTTAGCGTCGGCTTCGTGGTGACGGCTACCGACCTCAGCAGCCCCATCCGCAATGATGATTACGCCATCTCGGCCGCGAACTACGTCACACCTACCTTCGGCGCCCCGGTCGAAACCGGCTCTGGCGGCCTGCGCATCTATCACATCCAAGGCGAGGGCGATGTCAGCCCTTACGTGGGTGAAACGGTCACAGTAGAAGGCGTCGTCACAGCCGATTTCCAGGCGGCAGATGAGTTGGAAGGCTTCTTTATGCAAGATCCCTTTGGGGATAACAATCCGGCGACCTCCGATGGCGTCTTTGTCTATGATCCCGGTGGAGACGACGTTAATCTGGGCGATTGGATCGAGGTGACTGGCGTCGTGGCCGAATACAACGAGCTGACGGAGATCGGATCCGTTTCCGACATCACCTTCATCAGCACGGGCAACACCATCGAGCCGACGGAGATCACCCTGCCGGAGACGGTCAACGACGAGATGGAGCGCTACGAAGGTATGCTGGTCACCCTCCCCCATACGCTAACAGTGCAGCAGAACTACTTCCAGGGGCGCTTCGGGCAGGTCACATTAGGCTCAGGCGACCGGATGTACCAACCGACCCATCTGCACGCGCCGGGCAGCGCCGCCTACTGGGATCAGGTGGATGAGAACGCGCGTCGTCTGCTCGTGCTGGATGACGGCAGCAGCGACCAGAATCCCGATCCTATCCCCTACATCGGCATCAGTGATACCCTGCGGGCTGGGGATGTGGTCTCCGCCGGCCTGACCGGCGTGCTGGATCAAGGCCCGATCAACACCAACAATCCGACGACCAAGGACTATCGGCTCCATCCCACGCAGAACGTCATCATCGATCGCGTCAACGCGCGACCGGCGACGCCGCCGGACGTGGGCGGCAGCTTGCGGGTCGCCAGCTTCAATGTGCTCAACTACTTCACCACCTTTGGATCGCGCGGCGCAGATGATCAGGACGAATTCGACCGCCAGCGCACCAAGATCATCACCGCGTTGGTCGCGCTCGATGCCGACGTGGTCGGCCTGATGGAGATCGAGAATAACGGCTACGAGGCGGGCGGCGCCATCCACGATCTGGTAAGCGGCCTGAACGCCGAGGCTGGCGCCGGCACCTACGCCTTCATCGATCCCGGTGTGCCGCAAATTGGCGACGACGCGATTGCCGTGGGCCTGCTCTACAAGCCATCCAGCGTGACGCCGGTCGGTTCAGCCGCTATCCTCGATAATTCCTTCGATCCCGATTACTATGAGGACAAAAATCGCCCCGCGTTGGCCCAGACCTTCGAGGAGAACGCGACCGGCGAGCGCTTCACCGCCGCGGTCAACCACCTTAAGTCGAAAGGATCCCCTTGCGATAGCCTCGGCGATCCCGATACAGACGATGGGCAGGGCAACTGCAACCTCACCCGCACCCGCGCGATGACGGTCGAGGTCGCGTGGCTG
The DNA here is from genome assembly GCA_964496595.1 of uncultured Anaerolineales bacterium. Classification (GTDB taxonomy): domain Bacteria; phylum Chloroflexota; class Anaerolineae; order B4-G1; family SLSP01; genus JAAAOZ01. The sequence goes on along the minus strand of CAZCAI010000035.1, from coordinate 651 downwards.
GCGACCGATCCTACCAACAGCGGTGACCCCGATTTTATCATTATGGGGGATCTGAATGCCTATGCGATGGAGGACCCCATCAGCGTGGCCAAAAACGCGGGCTACACCGACCTGCTTAGCGCGGAGGATTACACCTACATCTTCGACGGGGAATCGGGCTACCTGGATTACGCGCTGACGAACGACAGCCTCACGGCCCAGGTCGCCGGGGCCGAGGTATGGCACATCAATGCCGATGAGCCGTCGGTCATCGATTACGACTTGACCTTCAAGGAACAAGATCTCTACGCGCCGGATGCTTACCGCGCTTCGGATCACGATCCGGTGCTGGTGGGCTTGAATCTGGCGGAGCAGACCGTGCTGACCATCACCAAGGCGGTTACGCCTGTAATGGACGTAATCGTGGGCGATACTGTGACCTACACACTTGCGTTGGAGAACGGCGGCGAGGCCACGGCGGAAGGCATCGTGCTCACCGACACCCTGCCCGGCGAGATCGACTTCGGCGGCTGGACGCTGGGGCATAATCTCGATGCCGTGGAGCAGGGCGGCGTCATCACCTGGACGGGCGATCTGCCCGCCGGCGTGCAACCCGGCGTCATCGCCTTCACCGCCACGGTGATCGCCGAATCGGAGCCGCCGGTGACCAAC
>CAZCAI010000034.1:0-32285 GCA_964496595.1 uncultured Anaerolineales bacterium | reverse complement strand
GTAGCCGCGAATTTATTCGCCAGGCATCTATTTTCAAAGATAGGAATCTTCTACGCAAAATAAAAGTGTAAACCGATTTCTGCTATCTCTTGAACCATCCCCGCAACGTTATCGACAAATACGAGAGTAAAGGAGTTGATACTGAATGAGACAACAACATCAATATCTCAGAGGTTTACTAAGTCTATGGCTGGTTGGCTTAAGTTTGATCGGGCTGCTACCGGGCGATGTCCAGGCGCAAGAAAAGACCGTCCACGCGGTGCTCTTCTATTCGCCCTCGTGCCCGCACTGCCACGATGTAATGACGGAGGTCATCCCCCCCCTCGAAGCGGAATACGGGGCGCAGTTAGAGGTGATAGAACTGGATACCTCACAACCGCAGGGGCAAGCGCTCTTCCAGGCCGCCGTGGAACATTATCAATTGGAGATGGTCGGGGTGCCCACCCTCATCGTGGGCGAGCATGCGCTGGTCGGCTCCTTCGAGATCCCAGAGCAATTCCCCGGCCTTATTGAGGAATATCTCAGCCAGGGCGGCGTAGGATGGCCGGATTTGCCCGGCATGCAGGCCATCGCCGAGGAACACGATCCAACCACCGGCACGATGCCGACACTTCAGGAGAGGTTCACCCGCGATCTGACCGGCAACATGCTCTCCGTTGTGGTCTTGATCGGGTTGGCGGCTGCTTTCGTGGCCGTCATCCGCCCGCGCCCCTGGCACACCTCGCTGGCGGAGCGCTTCGCGCCTTGGGGCATCATCATCGTGCTGATCGTGGGGATAATCGCCGCGAGCTACCTCTCCTACGTCGAAGTCACGCAGTCGGAAGCAGTCTGCGGCCCGGTTGGCGATTGCAACACCGTCCAGCAGAGCCGCTTCGCGCTACTCTTCGGCTTCCTACCGATGGCCGTCTTCGGGCTGATCGGGTACGTGATGATTTTGGGCGCCTTCATCTACGCGACATGGTTCGAGCGAGGCCCCTATCACAAGTACGCGCCGGCGGTCGTCTTTGCGCTCTCGATGTTCGGTCTGGGCTTTTCGATCTACCTGACCTACTTAGAGCCATTTGTCATCGGCGCGACGTGCGCGTGGTGCCTGACCTCGGCGATTTCGATGGCGCTGCTGGCGCTCCTCACCGCCGGCCCCGGCTGGCCGGCCTTGGAAGACGCGCTGGTCGATCTGGGCCTTGTCAAGCGCAGAAACTTGCGCAAGCGGCGACGAGGCAAACGGCGGCGGCGGAGATAACATCCCATCTCAGTCCAGATAGCCATGAAAAAGGGCCGGCATCCTTGCGGATGTCGGCCTTTGTTTTGGCTGCAATTGCTACAAGCGATTAACGTGCGGTGGCGCCGGAGAAATTCCGTGTAACCAGCGGCAGGTAGATGACGTAGACGGTCATCGTATCGTGCCGGACGACGTTGGACTGCTCAAAACACAAGTACGCCGATTGATCGGGATCTGTGCACAAGCCCGCGACATTTTCGATGGGGACGACCATTCCGCCCGTCTCACCCATCAAGGCGCGCACCTCGGCGGCGAAGGTCACCGACATCGGCGCCGTGGTCGTCAGCAACTGCGTGCTGGTGATGGCGCGCGTAGCAGCGTCCCAGCCGAAGCCGGGATGCGCCCCGACAAAGCCTTGCCATTCCAATTCACGCGCCAGATCATCGCGGAAGTAGATGGGCAGCAGGGCCGTCGATGCGCTGGGCGTGATGTAGACCGTGTAGGTGATCGTATCTCCAAACATCACCATACTGCCAGTGGGCGGATTGGCCTCTTTATACAAGCTGGCGGCGGCATCCGGCGCATCAGGGGACGCTCCCACCGGCAAGACTACCGCCAACAGCAACGCGGACAACACAAAGGTCAAACTCAAAGTCAGTAATTTTTTACGAAGTTTCATTTTGCTTCCTCCTTCTTCAGCTTAAAAAAGAAAAGTATGGACTTGAATCGAGCGCGAGGGCCTAAAACTACTAACTCATACCGCACCCCTCGCTCATCCCCCTTTCTCAAGTCGCATTCCCAACTCACATTATACGATAAATAGGTATGAAGTCAATTCCTCGCAAATTAACATAGAACAGCAAAGGCGCAACGCACTTAATCCTTACAGATGTGCGTTGCGCCTCGATGATTCTAATGCGCGACCCGACAGATTACACGTAACGCTCGCGAATCTCCGCGCTCACGTAATCCAAGATCGCGACGGTGATGGCGATAAACCAGACGGCGATGCCGGCCGAGCGGAATTGGAAGAGGCGGATGTATTGAATGAGGATGAAGCCGATACCGCCGCCGCCCACCAAACCGATGATGGTGGACATCCGCACGTTGATGTCCCAGCGGTAGATGGAGAAAGAGACAAAGGGCGGGATCATCTGCGGGATCACGGCATACATAATCGTCTGAAGGCGCGTGGCGCCGGTGGCATGGATCGCCTCGATGGGGCCGGGATCGATGCTCTCGATAGATTCGGAGTAGAGCTTGCCCAAGCCCGCGATGGTATGCACCGTCAGGGCAATGATACCGGCGAATGGCCCCAGGCCGATCCACTGCGTGGCGATGATGGCCCAGATCAGCGGTTCGATGGAGCGCACGATGTTGAGGATCGTGCGCACGACGTAATAGACGCTCAATGTGAGCCACGACCCCGACATCAAGTTTTTGGCCGCCAGGAAGCTAACGGGCAGCGCGAAGACGATGCCGAACAGCGTCGCCATCATGCCCAAGAAGATCGTCTCGATCATCCGCTCAATGGTCTGGAGCAGCGGATCGCTGGCCTTCGGCCCGCCGATCGGGAAGGTCTGTCGTACCTGAATTTCAAAGATCTGGACGCCGGCGGCGCTCGTCGGGATGGCGCGATAGGGCAAGGGCGTTTGAATCTCGAAGTTGCCTTGAGCATCGGTGCGCGTGACGACCGGCTGACCATCCTCCAAGAGACGGTACTCATCGCCAATGGGGTTCTCCCACCAGACCTCCGCCTCCTCATTAGGCTCGAAATTCCGGGCCGTGATCGTGACGAGGGTGCCAATGACCTTCTGGTAATTTTCATCCTGACGGGTCATCTCCCCACACCTTGGCTCCACCCGGACATAAGGCTCACCGGGCACCTCTTCGGGCGACTCCGGCAGCTCTTCATCTTCGTCACAGGGTATCATAATAGGCGCGCCGGCCTTGACAACCCTTTCATCCCGGGTGACGGCGACCTCCCAGGGCCATAACACCTTGGTGAGGATGGGCAGCGTGTCCGGCAATTCGGTCGCCGCCTTGTACATATCGATCTGACCGATCTGCCACCCTAACGTGAAAAACAGGACCAGAATCAGAAAGAAGATAGTGATGCCGCCCCCGGCTTCTTTTTCTGTTTGGGCCAAGCGATAGGCATCCCAAGCATTCCATAGCCAGAGAATGACGGCGCCCCCGACCATAAATCCGATGAAAAAAGGGCGGCGATCCAAGGCCTTGACAAACTGATCCCATGGGCCGCCGGTGATCCGACTGGCAAGGAGCATGATGCGCCAGGCAAGTAACCCAACGATACTGATGATAGATCCCAACAAAACCAGGCCCCGATTGACCTCGCGCGACAACACCTGCCCCAGACCGGGGAGGATCAGGGATGCAATGCCGGCGACCGGTGCAGAGACCAGGCCAGGGCGCTTTTCTTTTTGACTACTTCTGTGATTAGGCATATTAACCTCCCAACGTCCCCTCGAGACCGCTGCCGACACGCTCCGCCTCTTGACCGTAAATATCCTTAAATTGCGTGTCGGTCATACCGCGAATATCCTCGCGGACGCCGCGATAGACGATCTCGCCGGCGCGCAGCCCGATGACGCGCGAGGAGTAGCGCTGCACGAGATCCAAGTAGTGCAGGCTACACAGGATCGTCATATTATCCTCACGATTCAGAGCTTCTAAGTGTTGCAGGATCGAGTGCGCCAAAACGGGGTCTAAACTGGCAACTGGCTCATCGGCTAAGATCATCTCTGGATCCTGCATCAGCGCGCGCGCGATACCCACCCGCTGTTGCTGCCCGCCGCTCAGTTCATCGGCCCGCTTGTGAGCTTGATCCTCAATGCCAATTCGTTTCATCACATCCCAAGCTCGTTGGCGATCTTTGCGGGGGAAACGGTAAAAGAAGCTTTGCCATTGATTAACGTAGCCCAAGCGGCCACTCATCACATTAGTGATGACCTTGGAGCGCTTCACCAGATTGAATTGCTGGAAGATCATCCCAATCTTGCGGCGGAAGTGTCGCAACTCCGTCTGATTCGCCTGCGTGATGTCCTCACCCTTCCACAAAATCTGTCCAGCGGTGGGTTCCACCAGGCGATTAATACACCGCAATAAGGTCGATTTTCCGGATCCGCTCAGGCCAATGATGATCAGAAAATCGCCCTCGTTCACGGTAAAACTGACATCCCGCAATGCTACCGTGCCATCATCGTAAATTTTGGTCAAATTCTTGACCTCAAGCATTTCGCCTCCTCACTAGAGCGACATAAAGGGGGGACACGAATGTCCCCCCTTAGGTGAAAATTTTCCTATCCGTTAGTCCTGAAGTTCCTGGATGCTCATCCCAGAGGCTTCTAGAACCTGGCGGAAGGGATCATAGAAGTCATCGCCATGCTTCTCAAGGCCGGCCCAGCTATAGGCTGTGTCCAGTGCATCCTTGCCCTCTTCGGTCTCGGAGATGGCCAGCAGCGCGTTGACGATCTGGGTCTCAAGTTCTTCATCGATACCGGGGAAGAATTGGACACCGTCGTTGGGAATATCCGCGGTGGTTTCAATGATCTGAACCACTTCCATAACGTCGGGGCTGTCCTCCTCGATGTTGCCGCGCGCGTCGACAAAGGTCGCGCCGGCGTCGCAATCGCCGCTATAGACGGCAGCGACAACGGCATCATGACTGCCCGCGTCCACGACCTCAATATCCGCATCCGGGTCGATGCCAGCCGCGCGCATCGTCAGCATGGGGATAATCCAGCCACTGGTGGAGAGGGGATCGGGGCGGCAGAACGTCTTGCCCTCAAGATCCTCGAGGGACTGAATGCCGCTATCGATGTTGGCGATGATCTGGCCGTTGTAGGTGGGGCTGCCATAGCGCACGGCGACCAATTCGGCCTCGACGCCACAACGCTCATTCGCCAGGATGTAGGAGAAGGTGTTCAAGGACCCCATCTGAGCCTCGGCCGGATCGGCGCACATCGCCTCGACAGCACCAGCGTACTCGGTGGTCACCAACACGTCGAAGTAGAGACCCGTCTCTTCCGTCAACAGAGCGCTAATCTCTTCGGCGCCGGTGACAACGGTTTGGGTCTCACCAGAGGGGACGAAGGCCCAGACAATGGGGTTTTCTTCGGTGCCCACTTCGGCCCCACCGCCGCACCCCGTCAACCCTATCGCGGCCACCAACAACAACGACATCAAAGCAACTAGATACTTACGCATACTCAATTACCTCCTTCAAAGGTGTAGTTAATGATACAGTGTTATAGTAGAGCTAAAGTGGAAATTGTCAACCTCTGCCGGAGTTTTAGGAATAGATTAGATTTATAAGTTAAAATAATATATAATATGATTAATTATGGTATGCTGACGATACCAGACGATACCAGACGATACATAGGAGGCAATAACGTGAAGAAAATCCAATCATCCGAGATTACGCCGGAACATCTCTATATCTCTCGCCGTCGATTCCTGAAGGGCGCCGGCGCGCTCACCGCCAGTGCGCTGGTGATGGCCGCGTGTGGCCGTCAATCCTCGCCGGTGACGCCCACCTCAAAGGCTCCGACGGACGAGGCCGCCCTTACCGACGAACTGGGCGATCCGGCAACCTCGTACGAAGCCATTACGAACTACAACGATTACTACGAATTCTCCACCGGCAAGGAAGCTGTGGCCCGCATGGCCGAGGATTTCCCCACCTCGCCGTGGCAGGTCGAGGTGAGTGGATTGGTGAACCATCCTCAGACCTTCGATATCGACGATCTGCGGCGATTCGAGGCCGAGGAGCGCATCTATCGCCTGCGCTGCGTCGAGGGCTGGTCGATGGTCATCCCCTGGCTGGGATTTCCACTGGCCCGCCTGCTCAAAGAGGTCGATCCGCTGTCAAAGGCCCACTACGTCAAATTCCAGAGCGTCTACGATCCAGAGAATATGCCCGGCCAGACGAACCTTCCCTACCCCTGGCCCTATCTCGAAGGGTTGCGGTTAGATGAGGCAATGCACGATCTGACGCTGATGGCGACCGGCCTCTATGGCAAGCCGCTGCCGCCGCAGAATGGCGCGCCTGTGCGGTTGGTCGTGCCGTGGAAGTACGGCTTCAAGAGCATCAAAGCCATCGTCAAGATTGAGCTGGTGGCGGAGATGCCCACCTCGCTGTGGATGGCCGTTGGCCCCCACGAGTACGGCTTCTGGGCCAACGTCAACCCGGAGGTGGCTCACCCGCGCTGGTCGCAAGCCACCGAGCGGCGCATCGGCGAAGCGGGACGCCGCGAGACCTTGTACTTCAACGGCTACGCCGCCGAGGTCAGCGATCTCTACACCGATTTAGATGCGCGCAAGTGGTACTACTGATGCCCAATGCATCCACCCGCCCCAAATCGCGAAGCCGGTGGCTCTATATAGCGCTCCACGCGGGCGCGCTGGCGCCGCTCGCTTATGCAGCGTGGCAATATGCACGCGGAGATTTCTTCGTCGCGCCCATTGCTGAGATGCTCGCCCGCACCGGCCGCACGGGACTCCATCTCCTGCTGATCACGCTGGCCTGCACGCCGATTACCATCCTGACCGGCCGGCGCGAGGCCGTGCAGGCGCGTCGCACGCTGGGATTGTACACCTTCTGCTATGTCGCGCTGCATCTGCTGATCTTTATCGGCTGGGATTACGGCTTCGCCTGGGATCTGATCGGGCGCGCGATAATCTCGCAGCCCTACGTGATCGCGGGGTTCGCCGCGTTCTTCATCCTGCTGGCGCTGGCCCTCACCTCCACGCGCGGATGGCGCCAGCGCCTGGGCAAGCGCTGGATCTGGCTCCAACGCGGCATCTATCTGGCGGCGGCGCTGGACATCCTCCACGTGCTGTGGCTCTCCAAAACGCCCCAACGGGCGATTCGCTACGCCGCGATCTTGAGCGCACTGCTTCTCATCCGCCTGCCGCTCATCCGCAAGAACATCCTAAAGCTGCGCCAAAAATTAGTCTAAATCTGGTATAATGAGCATAAGAGAAAAAATCACGACCAGGTACAACCAGTTTGAGAGGTGCGCATGAAGACGAAAGCTCTCCGGGCCTACTACAACCAAGGCATCCATAACCTTCTCGAGGCGTTGGGGGACAATCATCCCGACAAGCCACACATCCTCGGACTTCGACAGCGCCTGGTAGAGAACCTCACCCACGCCAGCTCCGTCGAGGATACCCAAACGCGGGCCATGCTCCATGCCGAGATTTTAGATCACCTCAATCGCGTCAGCATCAAAGCCAGCGGGGAGCCATTCAACGCCTACTGTGAGGTCACAACGCCAGTGACAAAGTCCCAAGATCAGCCGCCCCCCACCTCACTCGCAGCGTTCAAGCAGTGGATTGAGCCGCTGATCTTCCCCGAGGAGCGTCTGGCCGTCCCCGGCCTGAACAAATTGATCCAGGCGCGGACGTTGGCCGCTCTGCCTCATCTAAATGGGAATGAACGGGGGGAAATCATCCAACTGCTCCACAAAGCGGAACTGATCACGTCCGAGGCTCCGGAGATCTCCCTGGAGGGCGCGAACCTTACCCATGCCCATCTCGTGGAGGCCAAACTGGTCGATGTCAATTTGGCCGGCGCGGATCTCAGCGGCGCGAATCTGACCGGCGCCAATCTCATCGGGGCGACGCTGACCCACGCGACGCTGGTGGGCGCCAACATGGGATGGATCGAGTTGAGCTACGCGCACATGCATCAAGTCGAATTGGGGGGCGCCAACTTGCCAGGCGCGGATCTGCGCGGGGCGACGCTGTTCCGCTCACATCTGATTATGGCGAATCTCAAGTGGGCCAATTTAGTGGAGACGCATCTGGAGGAAGCCAATCTGTTACGCACGAACGCGGAGCAAGCAGTCTTCACCAGCGCCGATCTGACGAAGGCTAATTTATTGTGGACGAATTTTACAAACGCGCGCCTGGATCAAACCAGGCTAACCGGCGCGATGTACAATCATCAAACCCGATGGCCGGAGGAGTTCGATCCAGAGGCCGCCGGGGCGCGCAACATCGATTAACCGTTCATCATAACATCATCAGAAAAGCAGCGGGGCGACGCTTAGGGCTAAGGAGAAAATAACTTTCCCATTTAAGGGCTGCATGTAGCCGTAAAAACGGGCAAGTTATTTACTACTCACTCCTTAGCATCAGCGTCGCCCCGCTTGTTGGTTCGTATTTGGGCCTCCGGCCCAGTGCGACTCACTCCGCCGGATGGACACACCGGAAGCCGCGATGATCTGCCCGCTCCTCCGGCGCGGCCCAATAGCGATAGCTGCTGCGCACACTCGGTTCATCGCTCTGCCACGATCCGCCGCGCAGGACGCGATACGCGCCGCTGCTGGGGCCGGTCGGATTGCGCGAGCGTGATTCAGCGTAGTAGGTCTCGCCGTACCAGTCGGATACCCACTCCCACACGTTGCCTGCCAAATCGAAGGCGCCACACCAGCTCATCCCCGCCGGAAACGACCCGACGGGCGCCGTCGTCGCATAGCCATCATCGACGGCGTCATCGGCCCACGGTTCAGCACAATTCGCATCGCAGAAATTTAAGCGCACACCCGCCGGCCCGACCAGCGATTTATCGTCGCCCCACGGGTAACGATAGCGCTCGACGCTGCGGGCGGCGTACTCCCACTCCGCCTCCGTGGGCAGGCGCCCGCCGGCCCACGCGCAGTAGGCAGCGGCATCATCCCATGTGACCGCGACAACGGGATGCGCGGGGCGAAAGGGCGTCGTCGCCGGAAGAGCGGCGCAGTCGCCGGCATCCATACAGCGACGATAGTGGGCCTGCGTCACCTCGGTGCGATCTATCCAGAAGCCGTCTAATATCACCGCGTGGATGGGTACATCATCGTGCCATTCGGCCGCGCCCATCAGGAACTCGCCCCCAGGCGCGTAGACCATCGCCATGCCATCCTGCGGGCGCACCCACTCCGCACCCAATGTTGGATTGCGGGGCGGGCCGCTGGCCGCGCCGGGGAAGCGTCGCAATGCCCAAGCGCCGGCGATCACGACCAACAGCGCCGCCAGCCCCATGCCCAGCCAACGCCTGTGACGCCCGCGAGTCCCGGCGGGGGCCGCATTGCGGGCGGCAAAGGCCTTGGGCGTCCTGAACGGAGATCGGCGGGAGATGGCCTGCTGGGCGCGTTCGATCTGCTGGGCTACATCGCGATAGCCCGGCGAGATAGCCTCGATTTGGCTGCCGACCATCAATACCTGCGACCAATCCTCCTGCGCGGCCGCCGCCTGCAACTTCTCATAGAGAGCGGCTTGCCGCTGATAGCGCGCCGAATCCTCCAAGGCCTCCTGCAACTCGACGACAAAGGCCGTCGCGGAGTGAAATCGCGCCGCCGGGGCCTTCGCCAACATCTTCAACAACGCCTGTTGGACGCGCTCCGGCAGGCCAGGGCGGAACTTTCGCGGCGGAGGAACCGGCTTATTTTCGTGCGCGTTCAGCGTGGCGGGGGTGTTCCCCGGAAACGGCACGCGCCCCGTCAACATCCGATAGGCCATGATCCCCAGAGCATACCGGTCGGCGGCCGCGCCCACCTCATCCCGGCGGTCTGGATTGGCCTGCTCCGGCGCCATGTACTCTGGCGAGCCGACCAATTTGCCGTAGGAGGTCAGCGCCGAGCTATCTTGCATCAACTTGACCAGGCCGAAATCCAACAACGTCGCCTGGATCGCCTCGTCCGGCCCCTCCAAGATCACGTTGGAGGGCTTAATATCCCGATGCAACACTCCATTGCGATGCGCATAGTCAACGGCGGATGCCAGTTGTTTCAGGATGCTGACCGCCAGTTCCAAGGGCAAGACCGAGAGATCGCTGAGCAGCTCTCGCAGCGAGTTGCCGGGGAGGTAAGCCATCGCGATGTAGAGCTGTTGGTCTATCTCCCCGGCGTCGTAGACGGTGACCACATTCGGGTGCCGGAGATTAGCTAAAGCCTTCGCCTCCCGCCGGAAGCGCGTCACAAAGTTAGGATCGCTGTACCAATAGGGATGCAGAACTTTGAGCGCCAGGTCTCGTTCCAGGTCCGTATCATAGGCTTTGTAGACGGCGGCGAAGCCGCCACAGCCGATTTCCTTGAGAATGTGATATTTACCGATCCACTCAGGCGCAAGGGACATTAATTAAATCCAGGGATGTTGATTATCTTTTGTCTACTAGTCGGACTTATCTAATAGCATCTTGATCAACCCCAACACCACACCTAAGACAACGCCGGCGACAATGGCAGCGCGCACATCGAAGACAATCGTCGCCTCGCCGGTGATCTCCTTGGCGGCGGCGAGCATGACCACACCCTCATCCATCTTGATGTTCTCCGCCACCGCCACGCCGATGCCGCCATCCGTCAAGGTAATATTCTCTCCCATAGCCAGCGCAATGCCGCCATCCTGCACATCGATGAACCGTCCTTCCGCGCGTCCAATCCCGCCCTGCTCGACGTGGACCTTATCGGCCGCGACGTGTTGAGCGCCGCCCTGCTCGATTTTGACCTCTTCGGCGATAACCTCTTCTTCCATTTGCATCTCCGGCTGTTCAACCTTGGGTTCCTCGTTCATCCTTGCCTCCTTTAAATTAATGAAATAAAAGGGTATATCTCGTCCCCACATCAGATCCCTGCCGTTACACAGAGGGGCGCCGGGTAGGACGAGTTGTCGCAACACCCACAGTTTATCACAAAATCCAGAGTTAAGAAAATCGCTCAGCAGAGAGGGGATGGTTCATTTTCCAGGATAATTAGGTTTACACTCTGTCAGCGACTAAAGTCCCTTCGAGAGGCGCTGCGCGCCGGGCATCCTCCTTCGAGGATGCGATAGGCCGTCTGCGACGGCAGACGGTTGGCCGCCAGGCCTTTCCAGGGTACTTCAGTGCCCGTAGAGGAAAAAAGTGTCAACCTATTTCTGAACCATTCCGCAGAGAGCGGATGAAACGGATGAAGCGATTGGACAAGCCCCATCATTTTCAGCCCTCTTTATTCCTTAGCCAGGCTAACTGATTTACGTCATACAAGAATTAGTCATTCGTCACTACATTCTAACCAATAAACGACTATCATGGGGTTTAGATATGGTTTGTAGTTGAGAGCTTGTGAAGAGGTTCATCGTACCTCTCCTCCTTTCCTTGGCTGATGACCCCCCGGAGTGTTCCCCCTCACCGGGGGGTCAAGCCATGTAGCCCCCCAAGTGGTCAGGTTTTTCCCAGTTTTGTAAATTCAAACCGAAAAACATTGAACCGCCTTCCTCCTATGGTATAATGGATGCATAATCGGCTTGGCAATTTTAAATTAACTTACCGCGCTTTAATTCCTAATAAAAAGTTAAATCGCCAAGTTAAAAATACCACAGGAAAGGACTATATGGTAGGAACATTTTTCAAGCGGATTTTCGGTGATCCCCATATGCGGACCATCACCCAATTACAAAAGATCGTTCAAGAGATCAACGCCTTAGAGCCTCAATATCAACCCCTCTCGGATGCAGAGCTACAGCAACAGACAGCACAACTTCGCTCCCGCCTATCCCAAGGCGAGACACTAGACGACACTCTTCCCGAAGCTTTCGCCGCCGTGCGCGAGGCCAGCCGCCGCACAATTGGACTCCGCCACTACGATGTCCAGTTGATCGGGGGGATGATTCTCCACCAAGGCGAGGTCACTGAGATGCGCACCGGCGAGGGCAAGACGCTCGTCGCCACACTCCCGCTGTACCTCAACGCGCTCACCGAAAAGGGCGCGCATCTGGTCACCCCCAACGATTACCTGGCCAAATACGGCGTCCAATGGATGGGGCCGATCTATCACGCGCTGGGCATAAGCGTGAGTGTTATCCAATCCAGCGGGGGCCATCCCGATGATGCGTCGTTCCTCTATGATCCCACCTACACGTCATCCGATGATCGCTTTCAATACCTGCGCCCCATCACCCGCCGCGAGGCCTATCACGCCGAGATTACTTACGGCACCAACAACGAGTTCGGCTTCGATTACCTGCGCGATAATATGGCCATCGATCTCAACCAATACACGCAGCGCGAGCTGCACTACGCGATCATCGACGAGGTGGACAGCATTCTCATCGATGAGGCGCGCACGCCGCTCATCATCTCCGGGCCGGCGGAAGAGTCCTCCGATCTCTACCAGCACTTTGCCGGCATCGTGCCGCGCCTGCGTCGCGATCAAGATTACGAGGTGGACGAGCGCTCCCAAATCGCGATGTTGACCGAGGAGGGAATCGCGAAAATCGAGCGCATTTTGAGCATCCCGGAAGAGGAGAGCATCTACGACCCCCAACATGCCGGGATGTTACCCTATTTGGATAACGCCCTACGGGCCAAGGAGTTCTTCCATCGCGATCAGCAATACGTGATCCGCAACAACGAGGTCATCATCATCGATGAGTTCACCGGGCGGATGATGTACGGGCGCCGCTACTCCGAGGGCTTGCACCAGGCCATCGAGGCCAAAGAGGGCGTCCAGGTGCAGCGCGAGTCGCTGACCCACGCGACCATCACCTTCCAGAATTTCTTCCGTATGTATGACAAGTTGGCCGGGATGACGGGCACGGCGGAGACAGAGAAAGAGGAGTTGCGCAAGATTTATGATCTGGACGTGGTCGTGCTCCCCACCAACGTCGAATACCGCGCGCAGTTCGGGAATTTGGAGAAGAAAGAGGCGCCGCCAGAGGAATCCGGCGTCGAGTTCGCCGGCGTGATCGATGAGGAATTGGCGCAATATGGGATGGGCAAATACGAAGTCACGATCTTCGACAGCCCTGATCAGAGCGAGCGTTACTATCGCCGCCTGGATCTGCCCGATCAAATCTACCAGAGCGAGGACGCCAAGTTCCGCGCGGTGACCCGCGAGATCGAGCGGGCGCACCGCGACCAGCGCCCCGTGCTGGTGGGCACCACGGCTATCGAGACCTCGGAGCGGCTCTCCAAGCGCCTCAAGGCCAAGGGGATTGCGCATAATGTGCTCAACGCCAAATACCATGAACACGAGGCGATTATCATCGCGCAGGCGGGGCGTCCCGGCGCCGTGACCTTAGCGACGAATATGGCCGGGCGCGGCGTCGATATTCTGCTCGGCGGCAACCCGGAGGGTCTGGCACGCGATACGCTCCGCAGGGAAGATATCGATCTCGCCGAAATTCCCTCCAACGCTTGGGAAGCGGCGCTCAAGATGGCGCGCCGGGGCGAGAATCCCACGACGGCCTATCCTGAGCGCTGGGCCGAGGTGTTGCACGAGCGCGTGCAGCAGTGCCAACAGGATCGGGAGCGCGTCTACAATCTGGGCGGATTGCACGTCATCGGCACCGAGCGCCACGAGGCGCGGCGCATCGACAACCAGTTGCGCGGGCGCGCCGGGCGCCAGGGCGATCCCGGCTCCAGTCGTTTCTACATCTCACTAGGGGATGAACTGATACGCCGCTTTGGCGGCGAGCGCATCCAGCCGTGGATCGAGCGGGCCGGACTTAACGACATGCCGCTGGAAGCCAAGGCGCTGGGCCGGCTCATCGAGAATGTACAGGAGATGGTGGAGGGTTACAACTTCGACATCCGCAAGCACGTCCTCGAATATGACAACGTCGTCAATCAACAGCGCGAGGTCGTCTACGCCGAGCGGCACAAAATCCTCAGCCGCGAGGATCTCAAAGATGATCTGATGGAGATGGTCGCCAACGAGGTCGAACGTCTCGTCCGGGCGCACATGCAAGGCTACGAGGATGAATGGCGGTTAGATGAGCTGCTCGCCCAACTTCGCCGCTACGTCCCCGTGCCCATCCAATATACACCGGAAAAGTTGGGCGACTTCACGCCTGATGAGATCGTGGAGAAGTGCACGCGCTGGGCCGAGCGCCAATATAACAGCACCCACGAACAACTCAGCGCGGGGATGTATCAAAAGTTGCGTCAGGAAGAGGTTTCCCTCAACGTGATGGCCAAGGGCCGCGATCCGATGCTCCGCCACATCGCCCACCGGGTGGATGAGCAACTCGGCTACGAGACCATCGCCCAATGGTATGAGGCCCCCATCCGCCGGATGCCACCGGAGATTGAAACGCAGGTCGCAGCGATCATCAAGAACGCCGTGCGCCTCTTCTATGACCGGCGGCTGGTGCTCAAGCACTTAGACGATCACTGGGTGCGACACCTGACCAGCCTGGATATGTTGCGCGAGGGCATCGGCCTGCGCGCGTATGGCAAACAAGATCCGCTGGTCTCCTACCAGAAAGAGGCCTACCAGATGTATCAGGAGATGCTGGCCTCGGTGCAGGAGCAAATCGTGCAATCCCTGCTGGCGATGCAGGAGCATGTCGAGCGCCTCCAGCAAAAGCGCCAGCGACAACAGCTTATCGCCCGTCGCGACGCCCGCCCCTTGGCGCAGAAACAAACACCGGCCCAACCTCAGAAGCCCCCAACCTTCGAAAAGAAGCCCAGCGACGAGTTGCCGGGACGCAACGATCCGTGTTGGTGTGGCAGCGGCAAGAAGTACAAGCACTGTCACTGGAAAGAAGATCGTATGACGGGAAAAACTCGCTAGACGCGCCGGTAGCGACTATCTTGCGAGGGCGGCGGAACCCTCGCAAGATCAATCCTTTCTCTAAAGAACCAACAAAGAAACACCAAAGAAACACCAAAGAAACACCAAAGAAACACCAAAGAAACAACACGAACTCAATCATATCAAATAAAAGAGTAACCAATGAGATGGTCAAGATAAAGTTAGCCGATGCGCAATCGTACGCTGCATTAGCGCCCTATCCCGCCTTGCCCTCCGATCCCGATGCCGTGCTTTGGGTTTCGCCAGATGGCAAACTCTGTACCGTCCCGCAACTCCTGGATCTCCTCCCCCAGGAGTTCTTGGATTACCTTCCCTCGTCCAGCCGCCTGGAACTCCAGCAACTCTGGGAGAACATCGGAACGCACGAAAAAATCAGCATCGATACCCGGATCATCTTTCCTCATCAAAACCATTACCCAGCTCACATCTCCGTCCTGCGCGTCGACAGTATGCACCAGATTATGATCCATCCCCACAACCACACCGCTTCGCATGTTATCACCCAACAGAATCGTGCTCTCCAGGCGCTCAGCAAGGTGGCGGAGGCGGTAAGCACACAGCTCTCCGTTGATACCGTGCTGCAAGAGGCTTTGGATCAGACGTTGGCGACATTGCACGTCGAAGCTGGCGCGATCACACTGCTGGATGCAGCGAAAGAGAACCTGGTCTTTCGCGTCCAAAAAGGCTGGCAAGTCCACGACTTCGTCGAAAGCGAGATGCATCTGCAACCCGATGCCGGGCTATCCGGCCTGGCGATGCAGACCGGCCTACCGGTCGTCACGGCGGATGTCACCAAGGATGAGCGCATCGCCGTTCAGGCCTTCCGGGATGAGCCGGTCAAGGCGATGGTGATGGCGCCTCTGCGCGCCCGCAATGCGGTCCTGGGCCTACTCAGCGTGATGAGCTATCAGCCCCGTCAATTTTTGGAGGGTGAGATCTCTCTGTTAGTCGCCATCGCCGATCAAGTTGGCGTCGCTCTCCACAATGCGCAACTCTATGAGCGCGAACAAGCCCGGCGGCGCGAAGCGGAAGCGCTCCTCGCCCGCGAACAGCGGCGCGCCCACGAGTTAAACATTCTGCGCGATACAATTATGCAGATGACTAACACCACCGATCTCCTCACCCTGTTGGAACACCTGGCCCTCGCCGCGCTCGATCTGGCGGATGCCGCTGTCTGCGAGGTCGATCTCTACGATGTAGAGCAGGACTACCTGACCTTCGGTCTGACGCGACGCCGGGATGGCGCCCGCCGGCCGCTTTGCGCAGCGCCCCATCGGACGCCGATCTTACGCGCGGCGGTAGAGGAAAAACGCCTCATCACCGCGAACTTTGAACCCGGCAACGAGCAATTTTTAGATCCGGCGATCACCTACGCGCTAGCCATCCCGATGAAGCATCAATCTTGTAACGGCGTGCTCTTGCTGGGCTACAATCACCCGCCCGATTTAGAGGAACAAATCCGCAACTCACTCTCGCTGCTGGCCGAACAAGCCTCCCTGGCCTTGGATCGGCTGCGCTTGTACAGACAGGAGCGCCTCAAGGCTCATCATCTCGCGCTCGTCAACCACATCAGCCGGACAGCCGAGGAACAGATCCACGACGAGATGCTTCTCAACGATGTCGTCCGTATGATCCAACAGGGCTTCGGCTTCTACAATGTCTCGCTCTATCTTCACAACCCGTTGACGCTCCAGGCTTCCAGCGGGGGCGAGCCGGTTTTCCCCGGCGCTGTCACCCAGGCGGGGCTAGCCGTGCAAGCGCAGCGACAGCAGCGCCCGATGCTCTCCAATCGCATCTCCGAGGATGAACGCTGTATGGCCCCGCCCTGGGTGCGGGCGGAGATCCGATCCGAGATGGCCCTCCCGATCCTCCACCGCCACCACGTCATCGGCGTGTTGGATATTTTTAGCGTCGAGGCCGGCGCCTTCGACAGTAACACAGTGCAGACGCTGAATACTTTGGCCTCTCACCTGGGCATCGTCATCGAAAATGGGCAACTCTACGGGCAGATGAAACGCCGCATCGCAGAGATGGCGGCAATTCAGGACATCATCCTCCCACTCCTGAGCGCGCACGACACAAAAACCATTGCACAGACTATTGTGCGGCCCTTTTTGGATGTGATGGAAGCAGATACCGTGATTTTATATCCCGTTCAAAAGGAACAGATCCAGACGCACCACAAGCAGATAGCCAGGCGGGGACAAGGTTACACTCACCCCTTGGGCGATGGGGATCTGATCCCCTTGTGTGAGGAAGCGCTGACGCTGCGCGAGACTCTCTGGGTAGGTCAACTTCAGGGCGTCCCCGGTCAATGCTGGACGCAATCGGAGGTAGTGGGCAATATCTTGGTCTGTCCCCTGAGCGATTGGGGCGCAGTGCAGGGCTTACTGGTGATCCAATTTCAAGAACCAACCACGCTCACCGAGGCGGATCAGCAAACTTTCCATCTGCTAACGCAACTGGCCTCCGTGGCGCTGAGCAAGGCCCAACTTTACGAGGAGAGCCAACAACAGGTGCAGGAACTTTCACTGCTCTATGAAATCGCGCTCAAGACACGAACGCTGACCTCGCCTGATGAGATCGCCGAGAAAGCGACCGCAGCGCTGCGCACAATGCTGGACTGGGCTAATGCCGAGATCTACCGCTGGGATGCCGCCTCGGAAAGACTCGTTTTGATGCAAAATTCCCCCGCAGAGCCGCCTGTGGCGATCCCGGTGGGCGAAGGGTTAGTCGGATGGGCAGCCGAGGATGGGCGCCTCTATCACATCCCCGGGCAAAACGCTTACAGCGATGTCCCCCACGCCGAAGTAGCCGTCCCAATGATGATCGGAGATCGCTTGATTGGCGCACTCCATATTGAGGGGCGGCGCCGCACCTATGAGACGGGTGACGAGAACTTCCTCACCACTGTAGCCCACCTTCTGGCCGTGACGTTGAATAATGTCACGCTGTACGAACAGGTGCGCCAGCAATTACACGAGACGGAAACGCTTTACAACGACCTCGAATCGCGCAATCGGCGGCTCAACGATGCCTACGCCCAGCTCAAAGACCTCTCCGATCTCAAAGACCAAATCATCCAAAATGTCTCACACGAATTGCGCACACCGCTCACCTTTATCAAAGGCTACATCGAGTTACTGAACGAAGGCAATATGGGGCCAATAAACGCTGACCAGCGGGATAGCTTGACCATCGTGACGCGAAAAACAGAAGATATCATCCACATCGTGAACGAAATCATCTCGTTACAGGCCATAGATCGCCGCACGCTCCATCATCGGGCCTTCGAGTTCACGCCGCTATTACAGAGCGTCATCGCACTGCTGGAAAAAAGGCGAGCCGCTTGCCTTCCCCACACCTTCCGCTTGCCCTCAGCGGATAAACGTCTTAAAATATGGGCAGACCCGGAAAAGATTCAGCAACTCTGTTATAATATTTTAGATAACGCCATTAAGTTTAGTCCCGAGGGCGGCGCCATCACACTCGATGCCTTCCTAGATGGAGAATCCATCCACATCATTTGCCGGGATGAAGGCATCGGTATTCCCGAAGACGAACTCGAAAAGATCTTTGAAACATTCTATCAGATCGACGGCTCCGCGACGCGAAAATTCGGCGGACTCGGGCTGGGCCTGGCCGTCGCGCAACGCATTGTGAAAGTGCATAAGGGCGAGATCTGGGCCGAAAGTAAAGTGGGCAAGGGAAGCACTTTCCATATCCTTCTTCCCCGCTATACGCCATCCAATGAAGGGGCATAACCATCATGACCAATAACTTAAGAGAGGCTACGATAAAGACGACAACACATCACCACCAGGAACACACGTGGGGAAAGAGTTTAAGAGAGTGGGCGCTGGAGCTTCCTAAAATAGATTTACACCGGCATGTCGAAGGATCGCTGCGCCTGAATACCCTGGCCGATATCGCTCTGGAACATGGGATAGATCTTCCCAGCTACGATATCGAACAACTGCGTCCTTATGTCCAGATGACCGAAGATGTCCCAGATTTCCACAGATTTTTGGAAAAATTTCAACTGTTGCGGCGTTTCTACACCTCAAAAGAGGCCGTCCAGCGCATTACGCGCGAGGCGATCTTTGATGCCGCATCGGATAACATCAAGTATTTGGAGCTACGCTTCAATCCGGTGGCCCTCGCGAGGATCCAAAACTTTCCGCTACATGAAGTAGTCGCCTGGGTTGAGGAGGCGACAGCCCAGGCTCAGGAGAGCAAACAGGGCATCCGCACATGCCTGATCCTCCAAATTGGGCGCGAGGAACCGATGCGCACGGCCAACGAGATCGTCGATATCGCCATTGATCGCTTTGGGCCGCTGGTGCGCGGCATAGATCTGGCCGGGGATGAGGTTAATTACCCGGCGCACCTCTTCACCGAGCAGTTCCGACGAGCACGCGAGGCGGGACTGAATATCACGGCGCACGCGGGCGAGGCCGTCGGCGCGCGCAGCGTCCACGAAGCGGTCACCTGCTTGGGCGCGCGCCGCATCGGGCACGGCATCCGGGCCGTGGAAAACTCAGACGTCGTACGGATGGTCTACGAAAACGAGATTGCGCTGGAGGTCTGCCCCACCAGCAACATTCACACCGGCGTCGTTCGCGGCCTCAAACAACATCCCCTCATCGACCTCTTCAATCTGCGGTTGCGGGTAACACTCAACACCGACGATCCCAGCGTCAGCGCCACGACGCTCTCCAACGAATATGTGACGGCGATCACAGCCATCGGCCTGAAGAGAAAGTTCGCCTATCGCGCGCTGCGGCACGCTGTGGATGCGGCCTTCCTCCCGCCGGAGGAGCAGAATTGGCTCCGCGATAGTTTCCGCGAGTGGCTGGCCCCCTTCCCCGACGCCATCGAGATTTTCGATGCGGATTACTAAAGCTTAACTGCTTGGATCTAACGATCCAAGCGGAGCAACCTGAGAAGTATCACCAATTAAAAGGGCCAGGGCTTCTTTCTAAGAAAGAAGCCCTGGCCTAAATGTTTTGAGGATCGCGTTAGCTTAGAAGACGCGCCAACCCCGCCTTTGTGTACGGTTTCACGAACATATCCATCACGCCGTAGCGAATGATCTCCGTCGTGCGTTCCACGCGCAGATCGGACGAGACGACAAGGGTCTTCTTGCCCATCCCGCTCTTGGAAATCTTCTTAATCACATCTGTGCTGTCCGCATCCTCGAGAATATCATCTACCAGGATCATATCGAAGACGCCGAAATCGGCCTGCCCGCCGGAGACGCGCGCCACAGTATTGCCCGCCTTCATCAACACATCCTCGACGAAGTTGCTCCATGGGTCCTCATCATCGACCAAGAGAATCGATTTAGCCATGGGGAAAGTCGCCGGCTTATCCTTACCGGTGAAGACGGGGATAAGAATGTCAAGGATCGCCCCACCCTCGGGACGATTATCCGCGATGATCTGCCCATCAATTTGCTTGAGGATTTGCAGACAGGCAGAAAGTCCCAATCCCGCGTGCTTGACGCCCTTGGTGGTGTAGAAGGCCGCCCAGATCTTATCCATCTGCCCCTCTGGGATGCCGGGGCCATTATCCACGATGCGGGTGCGAACGTAGAGCGTGCCCTGGTGTTCCACCGGCGCCAGCTCGACCTCGATGCGCGGATTCTCCACCTCCTCCGTCGCCTCGACCGCGTTCTGCAACACGTAGCGGAAGGCGCGGATCAACTGGACGGGATCCGCAATCGCCAGCAGCAGCTGCGAGGGCACGCTGAAGTTGATGATCTCGTCGGAGATGTCCATCTCGACAGCGGCATCTTTGACGACATCCGCAATCATCGTTGGGGCGGGTTTGTGCTCCCGCGCCGGCCCGATCAGGTGCTCTTTGACATCGACGATCAAACGCGCACTATCATCAATCAGCGTCAGATCCTCACGCATCGAGTCGTGAATCTCTTCAGGGATATCCACCGCCGCCAGATCTTCCTTCATCCGCTGCACACTGACGGTGATGGGCAGCGCCTTGTTGCCAATCCAGTGAATCGCCTCGGTGGTCGCCGACGCGATAGCCTCGTAGGTCTTAGTGCGGACCAACTCGGCGTGCGCCTCCTCCAACTCCTGCAGGAGCTGGGCGTTGCGCAGCGCCACGGCCAATTGATCGGCCATCGCCTGCAAGGAGCTGATGTCCTCGCTGCTGAAGGCCGCTTCCTCGGTGCTCTGGACAGTGACCGCGCCGATGACATCTTCACCAACCACCAGGGGCAACGCCATCTCGGAGCGGGTGAGCGGCAGATGAGGGTTCTTAAAGTGCACGGCCTCCTCTCCGACGTCCAAGGCAATGCGCGCCTTGCGCTCCGCAATCGAGGTGCCGATCATCGACAGCCCCCCCACCCGCAACCTGTGATCGGCCGCCAACATCTCCTGGCCCGCCTCACCGTGGCCGGCACGGAGCACAGCCCACTCCCTCTCGTCATCCAGCAGGAAGACGCCGGCGTAGTAGAAGCCGTAAGCATCGCAGATAACATCGACGGTGCGATTCAGCAGCCTGTCCAGATCCAAAATCGAGGTCACATCCCGCCCGACCTCGGCGGCGGCCTCCAACAGGCGCGCGCGCCGCCGCGCTTGCTCCACCACCGCGCCGTAGCGGGTGTAGAGCCGCGCGTTGGCGATGGCGATAGCCAACTGATCGGCCATCGCCTGCAACGCCGTGATGTCATCCTCGGAGAAAGCAGCTTCCTCAATACTCTGCACGGTCAGCGCGCCGATGGCCTCGTCGTTGACGACCAGGGGCAGCGCCATCTCGGAGCGCGTTAAGGGCAGATGCGGATTCTTGAAGTGCACCGGCTCCTCGCCCACGTCCAGCGCGATCAACGCCTTCTTGCGGCTGGTCGACGCGCCGATCATCGACAGGCCGCCGACCTTGAGACGGTGCCCCTCTTCGAGCATCGCCCGCCCGGCGTCGCCGTGCCCCGACTCCAAGACCGCCCACTCGCCCGTCTCATCGATCAGGAAGACGCCGGCGTAGTAGAAATTGAACTCCTTGCAGATTAGGTCGACGGTCTTTTGCAATAACTCATCCAAATCCAAGATCGAAATGATATTCCGACTCACCTGCGCTCCCGCCTGGAGCAGGGACGCGCGGCGCTCGGCCAGCGTAACTTTTTCATCCATGGTATAGGCTCCTCTTAAAGATTACTCACTCAAAATGTCTTTGATCAATTCTATTAAGCCAGCCTCGCGACCTTTGACAAAGTAAGCCCGCGCCCCACGAGAAATGGCCTCCTTAGCGCGCGTCACCTCGTCAAAAGCCGTGAGAACCACCACCGCAAGCCCTGGGTCCAGATCCAACAGTTTGCTCAACAGCTTCAATCCGGCATTGGGATCTTCTTCGCCTTCAAAATTAGGCATATTTAAGTCCAGCAACGCGACATCGAAAGGCATGTCATCCGCCTGAGCCTCTTTCAACAGCTCGTAGCCCTCATTGACATCTTTGGCGCTCTCGACATCAAAGCCGGCCCGGAATAATGTCTTTTCCATGCTGCGCCGAACCAACGGCTCATCATCTACCAACAAAACTCGAGTGTCTTCCATAGTGTTTTTCTCCTATCTCTCTTTATAAGATCAGTGCAATCCGTGACGAACTTCAGGCGGGCCATTCGCCTGTCGTAGGCAACCACACGCTGAAGGTCGTGCCCTTGCCCACCTCGCTCTCCACCGTGATTTTCCCGCCCAATTGATCGATGATCTTGGCGCAGGCGGCCAATCCCAGGCCGGTTCCGCCGCGATCCCCTTTGGTAGTGTAGAACGCGACCCAGATTTTGTCAATTTTATCCGGCGGGATGCCCTCTCCGACATCTTCAATTTCTGTGATCACAAATTTGCCATCATCGGACATACGGACGCGAACGGTGAGTTGTTTTTCATCCTCCGGCGTTTGATGCATCGCCTCCATCGCGTTCTTAATCAAGTTGATGAAGACCCGATCCAATTGACGGCGATCTCCCAGCACGGGACGGACATCATCCTCAAAGATCGTGACGAGGATATCAGGATCAAGCCCCATAGATCTGAGCGTCTGGGAGAGCAATTCGGGGAGGTGGAGCGGCTCGACGTGTTTCTGGCGCGCCGGGCCGATAAGGTCTTCTTTGATATTTAGGATCGACCGGGCGCTTTTATCGATGATGTCCAAATCCTCCAAGATGGATTCGATGCTCAGCATGCGACGCAAGCGCCGAAAGTCGAAGCGCTCCAGATCCGCGCGCAGGGCGGCGACATCGACCGGGCCGGCCATATCCTGCAACGCCACCTCAAGCATTTTGGCGAATTTATCCGATCGCTGAGCTGCGGGCAAATGCTCCACTACGGCGTTCGCCATAATCAGATATTTGACCACATCCTCCGTGACGCGGGCGACGCTGCCGGGAATGGGGGCCGCTTTGTTGCCCACCCAGTGAATGGCCTCGCCGGTGGCGGTTGCGATGGCCTCAAAGGTCTTGGTGCGCACCAACTCCCCGTGCGCCTCTTTGAGATCCGCCAGCAGGCGCGCGTTGTCGATGGCGATGCCGAGCTGATCGGCCATCGTCTGCAACGAGGTGATGTCCTCATCGCTGAACGCGGCCTCCTCGACACTCTGCACAGTCAGCGCGCCGATCACTTGCCCGCCCAGAACCAGCGGGAGCGCCATCTCCGAGCGCGTCAGGGGCAGGTGAGGGTTCTTGAAATGCACCGGCTCTTCACCGACGTCCAAGGCGATCAGGGCCTTGCGCTCCGCAATCGAGGTGCCGATCATCGAAAGGCCGCCCACCTTGAGCTTGTGGCCGGCTTTCACCATCTTCTCGCCGGCTTCGCCGTGCCCGGCCGCCAACACGGCCCACCGGCCATCGCTGCCCTCGCCATCCTCATCGACTAAGAAGACGCCGGCGTAGTAGAAGCCGTAGGCATCACAGATGATGTCCACGGTCTTGTTGAGCAGCCCATCCAGCTCCAGAATCGAGGTGACGCCCCGTCCAACCTCGGCGGCGGCCTCCAACAAGCGCGTCCGGCGCTCCGCCTGGCCCAATAGCCGCTCGTTCTCTTCGTACAAACGCGCGTTTTGAATCGCAGTCGCCAACTGATCGACCATCGCTTGCAGCGCCCAGATGTCGTCGTCGTTGAAGGCGTCCTCCTCGACGCTCTGGACGGTCAAGGCGCCGATGACCTCGTCGCCTAAGATCAGCGGCAATGCCATCTCCGAGCGTGTCAGGGGCAGGTAAGGGTTCTTAAAATGCACCGCCTCTTCCTTCACATCCTTGGTGATGATGGCGCGCTGCCGGGCGGTCGCGGCGCCGATCATCGAAAGGCCGCCAACCTTGAGCTTGTGCCCTTCGGCCACCATCTTCCGACCCGGCTCCCCCATCCCGGCGCGCAACTCGGCCCACTCGCCGGACTCATCGACGAGAAAGACGCCCACGTAGTAGAAACCAAACTCCTTGCCGATGATCTCCACAGTGGATTGGAGAAGATCGTCCAGATCGAGAATGGACGTGATGCCCTGCCCGGCCCGCGCACCCGCCTCCAACAGGCGCGCCCGGCGTTGCGCATCCTCCAGCAAACGCAGATAACGCTCGTTCAGTTCGGCGTTGCGCTGCAAAGCCTGGGTCAACTCGCGGACCTTCTCCTCCAGGCGCGAGACCAGGGTCTGCTGATACTCCTCGCGATAGCTATCGTCCTCCAGTTCCTCGCGCTCGCCGCCTAAAAACCCCGATACTTGAGCCTCGAACATATCGGGATCGATGGGCTTGGAGATATAGCCGATGCAACCGGAGGCTAGGGCGCGCTCGCGCACGTGCTCGCTGATGTCGGCGGTGAGCGCCACGACCGGCACGTCCGGTAGCAGCTCCTTAACCCGCGTCGCGACCTCGTAGCCGCTGAAGTGGGGCATATGCAGATCCACCAGAATAAGATCCGGCTCCACCTCGACGGCCTTATCGATGCCCGACAACCCCTCCACCGCCTCGTAAAACTCGTAGCGGCGGGAAAGCAAGCGCTCTACCAGCTTCCGGGCCGAGGGGGTGTCATCGATATAAAGAACTTTGCTCTTTTCATTATCGCTGTTACTCGATGCATTCATAAGCTACGCCCCAAGCTTTCTCAGTTAGCCTTGCGAAGGTTCACAGGAGCTGCGGTAAACAGATGGTGAACTGTTTGCGGTCACCGGCGCCACCTTCACAAGAATTAGATAATTTTATTTCTCGTTGCGGACTCATCATCCACAGCCTCATAAATTATATCGCAAGCCCCAATGCAATCAAGCTCCTGGTCTTTTGGATTTTGACGGACATCCTCACTAAGCGTGTATTTGAAAATTCAATTCCCGCACCCTTGCGAAGGTTAGCGGGAACCTTGTTCAACAGATTAACCGGCTCGTCGCGCCTACTACAAACTATTTGAGGTCACTTACGCAACCTTCGCAAGGTTAGGGTTAATTTGCAAACAATCTCTAAGCCGCCATGAAAGCAGCGCAGATGCGCGTGTTTGTGGGGATTCACAGACCTTTCTTACGTCGTTACCAGGTTGCGGGTGGGGGGCGCAATAGCGCCTGGCAATTGCACCCAGCGAATTCCCGAAGAGACAAGCTCCTAATCTGTGGACGCCTGAGCTTCTTGAGCTGCTTGGGTTTGAAGATAGCGCTTCAGCATCAGGACTATGAGCCGGGCGCCGACGACTAAAGCGTCCTCATCGATGTCAAAGTCGGGCTGATGGAGCAGGCTGTCGATCTCGGCATCCTGATTGGCGATGCCTAGCCAGATGAAGAGGCCGGGAATGTGCTCTTGATAGAGGGCAAAATCCTCGTGGGCGAAGGGATAGGGCGCGCGGAAGCGCAGCACGCGCCCGGCGCCGACGGCGGCCTCCAACGCCGGCCAGAGGGCCTCGGTCAGTGCGGGATCGTTGTAGACGGGCGGGTTCGCGAAGGTGTAATCCAGATCGTACGCGGCGCCGGCCTGGGCCGCACAGCGCTCCAACGTCTCGCGAATCTGTTGATGTAACAGATCGCGACGCTCGGCAGTACAGATGCTCGCTAAGCCCATCAAGTGATGGCCCGATGAAAGATCGCCCATGTGAGGCCAACAACTGACCAGCACATCCTCGGCCAACGACTCGTCGGTCCGCATCCGGCGCACGAAGGCGTCGAAGGTCGCCGGGCCGGCAGGGGCCTGGGCGGTGCTGAGATCGCGCAGCGCCGAACTGACGCGCGCCAGCAGCATGCTCAGGTGACCGGCGGGGCTGTAGAGGCGGATGTGAAACTCTTCCATGCCCGCCAGCGCCAATCCGGGCGTCACGCCGATCCAGCCGGCGCGGATCGGGAAGGTGTGCAACGCCACGATGACCTCCGGGCGGGGAGCGCTCAGCACGCCCGCGTCGATCATCGCGCGCGCGCCCTCCAGCGCCTCCTCGGCCGGCTGGAAGATGAATTTGATCGTTCCCGGCCAGATCTCGCGATGAGCGGCTAACACCTCCGCCGCGCCCAGCGCGATGGCCATGTGGGCATCGTGGCCGCAAGCGTGTTTGACGCCCGGCGCCCGCGAGCGATAGTCCCGCTCCAGGACGTCTTCAATGGGCAGGGCGTCCATATCCGCACGATAGGCGATCACGGGGCCGGGACGCGCGCCGTGCAGCAGGCCGATCACGCCGTGCCCGCCCACGTCCGTACCCACATCATCGAAACTCAGATCGCGCAGGCGCGCAGCGATCACCTGAGCCGTTCGCATCTCCTCGCCGGAAAGTTCAGGATGCTTATGGAAATCGCGCCGCGTGGCGACCATCTTGGGACGCAGGCGCGCCACAGCTTGCGCCAACTCGGCCTCGACGCCGGTGAGGGTGTCAATCTGAAGAATGCTCATATCGACCTCAACTTGATCTGAACTTGACGAAGGCGTGTAACGGCGCTTGCATCTCGCGCATCAGGGAGAAACCTTGGGAGCGATAAAATTGGTGCTGGCGGGCCTCGTCGTCGGTGACCAGCGCCATCATCCGCACGTGATCGAAGCGCCGCTGGCAGGCCGCCATCAATTGGCGGCCATAGCCCTGGCCCTGATAGGCCGGGCGCACCAGAATGTCCTGCACGTAGCAAATCGCCACATCATCGGAGAGGCAGCGCGCCAGCCCGATGAGGGTCGCGCCCTCCCAGAGCGTCGCCACGTAGTCGGAGTTGCGGATCGCCCGCATCAAGCTGGCCGGATCGGCGATGTACGCCGTCCAGCCGACCGAGGCGTAGAGCGAGACGACCGCCTCCTCCGGCAGCGCCGCGCCTTCTTTGAGTTGTACTTTTGTCATTTTGGGCGCCTCTCAGCAGATGGAGCAGATGTTAGCAGATAAAAGGATTCCAGAAATTAAAGCTCTCCAAAAACACTGAGATTTACAGTAGAGACGCAAGATTTTGCGTCTCTACTGGACAGTTACTGATCAAAGATAATCTCAGAAAAAGTGTCCGGTGACTGGCTAAGGTAGTTCCAGGATTTAAAACCTCCCAAACCTGACGCCTTTTCCTCGGAAAATCACTTGTTGTTGGGAGATTTATTTTCTTGGAACGGCCTAAGCGCGCAATCAAAGGGAGTATACAAATTCTAAGGGGGAAGTCAATCACGGCACTTCATTTCACTGCGTTCATTTCGTGCCTGACTACAAACAGAAGGGCGCCCCATCAAGGGACGCCCTAAGTTGACATAGCCAGGTTGTCCTCGGAAATCAGCACCCTAGGGCGTCTCCCAAAGATCGTTGAGTTGCGACTCCAACGCGCTGGATAGCTCGCCATCCAACATGCCGCTTTCCAGGATTTGCTCGAAGGAGAAGAGTTCGTCCGAGTCCGAAAGGCCAGCTTCTTCTGGCGCGGGCCTCGAAGGCGCAGATTGCGATGCAGGCTCTGCCGGGGAAGCCGGACTGGGCATCGATGCCGGCAATGGCTCGCGTGCCGGCGGGGAAGTCACAGTGTCCTTGAACAGCGCCTGCAATTTCTCTAAGATGGTGTTGGTGTAGTACATCACCACGCCTAACTTAATATCGGGGCTGAAGATGACCAGCAGGAAGACGCCAGGCACAATCTGAGCCGAGTAGACGCTGTACTGCGTGCCCTCGTGGTAGTTGAGCTTGAAGGCGCGCTCCTCGCCGATCAGCGAGGCGATCTCCGCCGTGGCCGCAAAGTCGCCGGCGACTAAGGCCGCCAGCGCGGAGATGTTGAGGTCTTTCACGGCGCCCTTCGCCGCGATGACGGAGCCATTGCCCTGCACGACGAAGACACTCCGCGCATTAGCCTCCGCGCGCAACTCGGCCAACATCTGCTCGATCTCGTCGAATTGCGTGACCTCCAACTGGATGCCCAGGCCCGCGTCCATGCCGGGCGGGGCGTTGCGGCGCCCACGCGCCACTTCGCGTTCCACGACGTTGAGCAGCTCATTGGGCTTATACGGCTTCTCTAAGAAATCGTCCACGCCCCGGCGCAGCGCCTCGATCACCACCTCTTTCGAGCCATGGCCGGTCAACATCACCACGCCGGTATCGGGCATGCGGCGCTTGATGTGCGCCAACAGCGCCATCCCGTCCTCACCCGGCATCTCCAGATCGGTGATGACCAGATCGTAGAAGCGCCGGCCCAGCACCTGCTGAGCTTCCTCCACCGAGGACGCGGTCTGTACCGCGTAGCCGCGTCCCGAGAGGATGCGCTCGACGCTCTTCCGTACCAGCATATCGTCATCGACAACTAAAATTGTACCTTTTTGCTCCATACCCACGCCTTTCCCCACGCTATGCCAATTTACTTATGTTTTAAAGTATTCGCCATGTCGTGCCAGGCTCTCGCCGGATTGCCAAATCCGGCGGTTAGGCGGGGATTTGACAATCCCCTCGGAGCCAGGGGGGACCAAGTGGCGAAGACTTTGTGACAGGAACTCAATTTCAACTCAGTTACACGTCCGGGGTCTGATATACCCCTTCCATCAGATCCAATCCACACGAAAGCTGCGCGACCCACACGATAAACTTCCGCACATTCTCTTTGCCCACGATCATCGCGCCGTGCTGCGGGGCGATGATCTCGATGTCCAACGGCGCGACCATCTTGGCCCACAGCTTGAGCACGCGATTGGTGGGCATATAACGCCGGTGGAATCCCTCCATGTACTGGATGTGATCCTCGAAGTTCTCGACGGTGACGTAGGTCTGGCCCAACGAAGCGCCTAAATCACCTGAATAGAGAATCTTCGAGGTCGGGTCGTAGATCTGGAAGTTGCCGGATGAATGCATAAAGTGTGCGGGCAGAACGTGCAAGGTGCTGCCCGCCAGATCAATGGTGCTGGCTTTATCGGACAGGGGCTGGATGCGATCCATTTCCATATCATCCACGCCGAAGTGCATGATAAAGCGCACCCACAACTGCGGCAAGAAGGCGCGCGCATCGGTGACCATCAACCAGGCGTTCGCCGAGGCGACGATGTCCGGGTCCTGATGGGAAAAGAAGATATACTTCAGATTTCCCGGCGAGATAATCGTCGAGACCTCATCTATGGCCGATGAATAAACCTTGTGCCCACCGGGATCGAGCAATATCCCTTTGCCCTGATGCACAATAAGATGCTGATTCGACTGGACCATCCGCCCGGAGGTAAAATCTTCCAACAGGACATTTTTATGGTCCGCGCTCTCAAATAACGTTTGCGTAGCCATCCGCTCTCCTCTCAACGTGTCTTACACGTTAGGATGCCAATCACTCTCCAGCCATCAATGTCTCGAATAGTTCCTCGCTGAAGCCGGTCACTTCCAAGAACTGCTTGACGCGATGATCATCATACGATTGTAACATAATGTTCAAATCCACATCCATCACTCGGTTAAGCGCGACGATGCGCGCCTCTTTTTGGGGATCGGCGGCGTATTCGGCTGCGACGATCATCTCGGCGGCCTTGCCGCGACAGAAGGCCATGGCCGCAATGACGTAGCGCGGCTCCAGCCCTACCTCGACGTGGGTCCTGCCGATACGATAACGCTCCTCGAAATAATCTCCGCCATAACTGCCCGCGCCCAAACCAACGAGCCACTTCTTGAGGTGGCCCTTGAGGCGCTCCACGCGCCCCGGCTTCGCATGGAGGATGGTGTGCAATTTCTCAAACGTCTCCAAATGTGCGTAGAATGCATCCACGATATTTTGCGCCTGGCGCTCAATCGCGGGCTGCATCTCATCCAACAGCGCCTGATCTTTGTCGGTCAGTTGGCTGACGGCCTTGACCTCATCGATAAAGTGGTGATCCGTCATTGCTTCCCTCCTAGCCTAAGATCTCGGCGACCGCGTCGGCGGCCTCGCGGACTTCTAAGAACACCATTCCCAAGTTGACATTCGAACCGGTCAGGCCGACGAGCACGGCGTTCTCCCCGGCGTAGGTGATGACGATGTTGCCATCCGCGCCCTGCACCAGCGTCTGCTGCAAGTCGCCGCGCTTGAGTTGACCGACCGAGCGCCCGGAGAGGCTCAGGATCGCGGCGGAGACCGCGCCGACGCGCGCCTGCTCGATATTGGCGGGCAAATCCGCCGCCATAATCAGCCCATCCCGGCTGACGACGGCCACCCCGCTGATGTCTCCTGATGTATCGATTAAATTACGAAGCGTCTTCGCCAGACGCTCACGACGAGTTTCTGCTGCCATTTCTTTCTGCTCCTTTCGTTGCTTGTTCTGGGCTTCTCGTTGCTCATCCCAACGGCGCATCCCTTCCATAATCAAAGCCGACCAGGGGAC
This sequence comes from uncultured Anaerolineales bacterium, assembly GCA_964496595.1. Classification (GTDB taxonomy): domain Bacteria; phylum Chloroflexota; class Anaerolineae; order B4-G1; family SLSP01; genus JAAAOZ01. The sequence goes on along the minus strand of CAZCAI010000034.1, from coordinate 1,735 downwards.
ATCAACGGTTTTGGTCGGCGGTGGAACATCCTGATTCACTTTGAACGTACCCGTCTCCCACGTCAGCAGATCGTAGACGGCCTCCTCGCCGGTGTCGGTGTCGGAGGCGGCGTGGACGACATCGCCGTCATCGAAGTAGAGGGTGATGATCTTATCCTTGCGCTCCGCCACCAACTGGGATGTGGCGCCCGATTGGCACGTCAGTTGAATCAAATCCGAGATCTGCATATCATTCAAATTGCCCTGTAACGCCATCCACACCTCCTCTGAAAATGTTGGGGAACGCGGGCGTCTCGCCCGCCGGCGGACAGGATGTCCGCGTTCCATTTTCGTTCCTTGTTGACAATTCAGGTACGCTTCTCATTCATCGCGGCCTTGATCTGCTGGATCGCGGCGGCGGTGGCTTGCCAGTAGGCATTGTCCGGCTGGATCACGACGGCCAGGACGTAATCGCGCGCGCCATCGTTGAACCGGCGGCAGAGCAGGCCTTGCTGCGCGTCATCTGCCAGCAGCATAATCTCGCCCATCGTGCCCAAGTTCAGGCGCCGATTCGCGGACTCTGAGGCGCGCAACATCTCGGCCACGACGGCGGCCAACTCATCGGCCATTGCGCGATCCGCCGAGGTCGCTAAGGTCAGTCCGGTCGCATCGGTCAGGACGACGGAACTGAAGCCCTCCTGTTGACTCAAATGCTCGATGATTTGCTGAACGGCTCTCATTGTATAGTCTCTCCCTCCCTTTTTGTACCCCAGGACAATCCGTTTATAGTAAGCCTCGAAGCAGAGCCTTTGGGCTTGAGCGGAGTGGCGTTTTTCATAGCTCACAACGGCACTCCATTTCATTAACATTCCATATACGTGCCTGACTACGAACAAATCCTAACTTGATTTGCTGCGATTTTTAAGCTGATGTTGGACAAACGCCAGCAGATACTTCATCGTAGCCTGCATCGTCTCCGCGACGCCGACGCCCTGGATGGCAACCGCCTCGTAGGTGGGTAGCTTGCCCAAGCCCAACGCCTGATTCAGCTCCTCCATAGATGAAATCTCAGGAAGATCGCGCTTGTTGAATTGCACGACGGTAGGCATCGTCCGAATGGACTTCTTCATCCGCGCGAGATGACGCTGCATATCCTCCCACGATGCGACATTGTCCTCCAGACGATCCGCCTGGGAATCGGCGACGAAGACCAGCGCGTCGGCGCGGCGCAGGACGGTTTCGCGCGTCGATTCGTAGTACACCTGGCCGGGCACGGTATAGAGGCCAAACCTCGGTTGCAAGCCGCCGATGTTGCCCAATTCGATGCGCATAAAATCGAAAAAGATGGTGCGATCCTCGTGCGTGTTGAGGGTGAAGAGATCGCTGCGCCGTTCGGGCCGCATCCGCGCGTGGATCTGCTCCAAATTGGTGGTCTTGCCGCTCAGCGCCGGCCCATAGTAGACGATGTTGAGGTCAATTTCGCGTTTCTTCCAGTTGATAAACATAGCGCTCCAACGTATCTAATCTAAATGAGAAGTCTAGCTACCGGAAACTTTTCCCAAGACTAATTTTAATCAGCAGATAGCACAGATATAAGCAGATTGGATTTCAATTTAGACACAAGCTTTACAAAAAAAGCACAGATAAGCACAGAGGAAAAGGCGTCTCCCTGATCATAAATCTGCTTTATTTGCTCAATCTGCTCTTATTGGTTTTTGGGTGAAATGTTGTGTGATCCCGGACTGAAGTCCTGAGA
>CAZCAI010000033.1:0-32866 GCA_964496595.1 uncultured Anaerolineales bacterium | reverse complement strand
AACTTCACCGTTTTATGGGTTGTTTTTGATCCCTTGATTCATTGCGCATCCCGTCGAAGATGGTGGCTCGACTTATGGGCGACTAAAGAGCGCCCTCGCTTCCAAAATTCGACCGGTGTGGTAAACTGCCCTTAAGAGGCGGTTTGAAAATAGCCTACCCTTGCGAGGGTTGTGCAAGTGACCTCACCCAGTATGTATTAAGTGCAGCGAGTAGGTTATTCTGTTTACCCCAGCTCCGGTTAACCTTCGCAAGGGTTCCCGATTTTAATTGTACACAAAGCAGACGGGTTAGCTCTATGAACATCGGTATTGATTTGCGGTTGCATGCTTATTCTCCCGGCGGGATCGCCTACTATGCGCGCCGCTTGGCGCAGGAGATGGCTCATCTCCTGCCGCCGGGGACGCTGACGCTCATTCCTCACCGGCGGGAGGCGGCGCCGCTGGATGCCCCTGGCGCGCGCGTGCATCGCGCGTGGACCCCTCCCCATCACCGCCTGGAGCGCTGGCTCTTGAGCGCCGAACTGTGCCTCCTGGGCTTGGATCTGCTCCACACACCCGATTTCATCCCACCCCAACGCGGCGCGCGCCGCCACGTGATCACCGTGCACGACCTGAATTTCTTCCATTATCCGCAATACCTCACCGCCGATGCGCGACGCTATTACAACGAGCAGATCGGCTGGGCCGTCGAGCACGCGGATGCTATCCTGGTCGATTCGTACGCTACCCAGCGCGATCTGGAGACGATGTTGGATGTCCCCGCCGAGCGCATCACGGTGACGCACCTGGCCACCGATGATGCGTGCTTCCATCCCTTGCCGGAGGACAAGGTGCGCGCTGCCCTCGCCCGCTACGATCTTACGCCGGGCTATCTGCTCTTCGTGGGGACGTGGGAGCCGCGCAAGAATCTCGCCGGGCTGTTGGAGGCGCTCGCGGCGCTCCACGCGCGGGGAGAAAAGCGGAAATTGGTCATCGCCGGGCGTCCCGGCTGGCTCTACGACGAAATCTTCGAGCGCGTGCAGCGCCTGGGGCTGAAGCGCTGGGTGCACTTCATCGAGCGCGTGCCCCTCGACGATCTGGTGGCGCTGATGAACGGCGCGCTGCTCCTGACGATGCCCTCGTTCTACGAGGGATTTGGCCTGCCCGCCTTGGAGGCGATGCACTGCGGCACGCCGACCGTGGTAGCGGATCGGGCCAGCCTGCCGGAGGTGGTGGGAGACGCCGGTCTACTCATCGATCCCGATGACCCGGCGACAATGGCGGAGGCCTACTGGCGCATCGCGCGCGACGCGGCGCTGCGCGCGGAGCTACGCGCGGCCGGGCGACGCCAGGCGCAGACCTTCACCTGGGAGCGCACCGCGCGCCAGACCTTGGAGGTCTACGGCGCGGTGCTGGGGACGTCGCTATCGGCCCAGGGCGAAGGTCTTCAGGGGAATGTACTCCGCCCCGGTCGATTTGAGGATACTGCGAAAGAAGATCATCTCTGAGACCGTGACCTCGCCCAGGTAACCAACCTCGATCTCCTGAGCGATTTCGCCAACCTGCTGGACATCACGGCCAGATGCACCCCGTCGCACGCGCCCCAAAGTCAAGTGCGGCGAGTATGGACGGGTCTCCCGCTCAAAGCCCACCGCCTCCATCGCGTCGTTGACCGCCTGATGTAAAAGCGCCAGGCGCTGCGTCGGCTCCTCGATGCCGACCCACAGCACGCGGGGCCGGCTCATTCGCGGGAAAGCGCCCAGCCCTGCCACCTCGAAGGTGAACGGCCCCACATTGCGGGCCACCACGCCCAACGCCTCCTCGACCTGGGGCCGTAGCTCCGGCACAATATCCCCCAAGAAGAAGAGCGTGAGATGGATGCGTTGGGGATCGACCCAGCGGACGCTCTGGTGCGGGCAGCGCCGGCTCAAAACGCTCTGGATCTCGCCCAATTGCCTTGTGATCTCTGCTGAGAGCGGCAATGCAATAAAGGTGCGGATCGTTTGGGGCTGTGCCATAGGGCCTCCTGTCGCTATCGAGCTTGCTATTGACTGACAAATTCGGGGATAGGCGCCGCGTAGAGCTGATTTTCGGCTAAGATGTACAGGACGGGCGGTTGTGCGCTCACCGTGATCGCCTCCAAGCGCGCCAGTTCCTCGCCGGGGAGGCGGAACTGATGCAGGAATTCCCCACGCTTGTTCAGCACGATGATGCGCTCGTTTTGCGCATCGCCCAGATAAATTGTGTCGCGATCGGTCGTCTCCTCGGTCGCTATCACGATAGGCTGGAAATTGATATCGGGCAGATTCCTGATCTCGAAGGAGGGATCCGGCGTGCCATCGAAATAGGCCTGCACGCGCCCATCGCCCATCAAAAGATAGACGCGCCCATCGATGGCGATGTCTAACGTCTCCTGGAGGTAGGGCGCGATCTCCGGCGCGAAGTAGCCGCGCGGCGCATCGTAGATGCCATTGATCGGCTCGTAGGTCAGGAGTTGATTTTCCTGTCGCTGGACGAGATAGACCTTCTCGCCGTAGGTTTCCATCAACGTGACCGCGCCAGGACCTAACTCGCCCTGGATGTGTTGTTGCGTGATGCTGCCTGGCCCCAGCGTCGGCTCGTAGAAGTAAAGCGTGCCGCCCTCGCTGTAGATGAAGATCGCGCCATCCCGGAAGTTGGAGCTGGGCGGAACCCAGGCCAGATCGACGAGATGTTCCACCGGCTCCCCGTAGAAGGTCTGGCCCTGCTTGATGATCGTCGTCGGCGCTTCGGCAACCGGGGCAATGCCCTCCGGCGTCAGCTCCAGGCCGATGACCTCGTCGGTCGCGGTGTTGAGCACGTAGATCCAGCCATTGGCCACCAGCAAGCGCCGTGGGACGGGCGCTGTGCCTAAGTTCAGCAGCCGATAAGCTTTCAGCACAGCGGCATTCTGTATCGAATCGATGGCTGTCATCGCCTCATCGCGGAATTGCCTGGCCGTAGTATTTTGGGGATCGAGGGTGATGATCTGTTCGGAGAGGTGTAACAAGCGCCGCCACTCCGCTTCCTGCTGACTGTCGTAGACCCCTTCTCGTACCTCCTGGGCCTGCTCCAGCATCTCCTGCGCGCGCGCCTCCCCGCCGAATTGGAAGTAGATCGTCGCGGTGATGGCGGCGACGATCAGCAGCAGGCCCAGCGCCACGCCCGACATCACCGACGAACGCTCGGCAGGCGTCGCGCGCCGTTGGGCCGGCGGGAGATCGATTAACTCGCCGGGCAGCAGAATCTGCCCCGCGCGCTTGAGCCGCTCCTTGAGGCTGACGCGCGGCGCTTTCCGCTCGCGCTTGAATGTGGGCCACGAGAGTTGGGGCAATCGCTGGCGCACGTTAACCCACCGGATTGCCGGCATCTTGATGCGACGGCGTGGCTTCTCCGGCGCGGGCGCTTCTGGTTCCTCTGTACCTTCTGTCGTTTCTTCCGTTGCAATCTGAGGCGTTTCGATTCTTGCTACATCCGGTGTGACATCAGCCGGGACCTCCGTAGCCGGGATTGGAGCACTTTCCACTTGCTCCTCTGGCTCGATTTTCGCCTCATCTTCGTCTTCGGCGATTTCAGGTGTGGGAATGATGAGCGTCTGCGCAAACTCGTGCCTTGAAGGCCGAGGTTGCAGGAACGCGGGCACCAGCTTCGGGCCGGAAGCTGACGCCGGAGCGGAGGGGGGGGGAGGCGGGGGCGCCTGTAGGTCGACATCTGCCGCCGTTGATGTGGTCGGCGCGGGGGTCTTTGAGTGAGGCGCTGCAACCGGGGCTGTGCTCGGCGCGTCCTTCCGCGTGGCCATCGCGGGCGCGGGCTTCGCTTGCTTGTGGAAGATCTGCATCCCACGACGCGGCTCCGGCAGCGACATCGCCGCCGCCTGCGCATCGCTCAGTATCCGCACGAGCACCAGACTGCCTGACGTACCACTCTCCGCCGCTGTGGCATTGATCTGCGCCAGCGCCTCCTCGAGGTCCGGTTCGACCAGGAGATTTTGCCAGCGGTCGCGCGATTGGGCCTCCGCGATGGCGCGCGTGGCTAACATCACCGTCGTCGAGGTCTCAAGTGTGGTGTAGTCGATGTGGATAACGGGCGGCAGGGCGCCGCCGAGCGGCATGAGCAGGCGATCCCGCTGCGGGTAGACGAGCAGCTCGCGCCGGGCGGGCACGATGAAGGTGTGCGCCGGCCCGATGTGGCCCATAAAAAGCTCCTCACCGGTGAAGATGGCGCATGTGAGGCTGCCGGAGATCTTCTGCCCGGCCTCGGCCTCCTGGTTGCTCTGCACCAGATGACGGTTGGCGGCAGCCAAGGCGCGGCGCAAGCGCGCCACAATGCTGCCCGACGAACTCCAATAAGTGCCCTCGGTCAACACGCGGATCTCGCGGCTGCGATAAGGGACGAAAGGGAAGAGATCTACCAGAATGGCGAGTTGCTCACCGGCCACAGGCGTGATGCCCGGCGGCGTCAGCGCAACCGCGGCCTCTGGCGAGGGCGGATCGCTCTTTTTGCCTTCTTGAAAGCGGAAAACTTGGCTGTATCGTTCCATACTTTTGAACTTACCCTTGCGAAGGTTGCGCAGGTAACCTCAAACAGCATCTATGAGGCGCAGCAAACAGGTGATCTGTTTGTCAAGGTTCCTATGAACCTTCGCAAGGGTTCCTGATCTAAATTTCCATACAATTTAAAGCGTCTGGTGCAAAAACTCCTCTATCGAGCCGAAATCTGTCCGCGCGGTCATATCCATCGAGAGCGGCGTGACGGAGACGACGCGGTCGACGCTGAGCGCCCGAATATCAGAATCGGGATCGGTAACGGCGGGATCGTGCAAGAGCCGATAACCGGGACGTCCGCTACCATTATCGCGATCCGGGGGGAGCGGGTAATAGTAGCGGTGATGCGCGAGGCGCGTCAAGCGCCAGGCCGTTTCCGGCGTGGCCGTGATGGGCACATTGATGTTGAGGATGTGGGTGTCGTAAGGGAGATCGCCGTGCAGGAGCTTGCGCGCGAATCGCGTGGTGAACGCCTGCGCCGCCGCGAAATCCTTCTCCTCGTGATTGCTCAACTGCTCCGCAATAGGCATCTCTAACGAGACGGCCAGCGCAGGGATGCCGAAGGCGGCGGCTTCTAAGGCCGCGCCCACCGTGCCGGAGATCGTGACCTCGATGCTGAGGTTTTCGCCAAAGTTGATGCCGGAGACAACGAGATCAGGCGTCCGGGGCGCGATTTCCAAGATCGCGTGGACGACGCACAGCGCGGGCGACGCATCGACGCCGTAGGCGGTGATCTCGGTCTCTGGGATGCGGTGCAGGTGTTGTTCTAGTTTCCCCGTCACATCCTGGGGCATCGAGCGCCCGGCGCCGGACCATTGACGATCTGGCGCCACGATCAACACCTCGCCCACCGGCGCCAACGCCAGGGCGGCGGCTTCCAATCCCTTGGAATGGATGCCGTCATCATTGGTCAACACAATCAGCGGTTTGGTCATAGCTGCTTACATCCCCATCTTTGATAACTCAATCATAGCGGAATCAAAATGTCCACTATGTCAAGGATACCATGTAATGCTTGAGGTGCAATGTACCCGCACCCCTTACGAAAGTTAAGCCGGCGTCTGTCAATCGCGCCATCTTCTGACCGCACACGATTCCCGAAGGCCAAAACCCTCATGTAACCTTCTCAAGGGGTGGATAGAAAAAAAGAGGAGGTTGTTCTAATTAGAACAACCTCCTGTAACATTACTTCGATTTGGTGTGACGAGGTGCAGATTATCGCGAGTAGAACTCCACGATCATCTGCTCGTCGACTACTGCGTCGATTTCCTCGCGGGCTGGTTCGCGGAGAACCCGCCCCACGCCGCCGTCAGCCTGAAGCCATGCCGGCACTGGGCGACCGCTATCGAGCAACTCTTGCACATCGGGCGATTTCGTAATCTTGTTCTTCAAGGAAATCACCTGTTCTGGATCGACGATATAGGAGGGGATATTCACGCGCCGGCCATCTACCTGGATGTGACCATGCGTCACAAATTGGCGGGCCTGCGGGCGTGTCCGCGCCCATCCCAAACGATAGACCACGTTGTCCAAGCGGCGCTCGATCAGCTTGAGCAGCGCCTCACCGGTAAGTCCCTTAGCGCGCCGGGCCATTTGGAAGAAGCGGCGGAATTGCTTTTCGCGCATCCCATACATTCGCTTCACTTTTTGCTTCTCGCGAAGCTGTTGCTCATAAGCGCTCTGCCGGCGCCGCTGCCAATAGCGACCGTGCATCCCCGGGGGTTGATCCAGCCGGCGCTGTAGACTCTCGCCGCCATTGCCGAAAAGATCAACGCCTTCACGTCGTGATAATTTATTTCTCGGGCCTGTGTAACGTCCCATACTTCTTTGAAGCTCCTTATGTGTTGGAAAATGCCTATAACTTATCCTAATGTCGGCATTCTCGTGCCTTATTTGCCTGCCGCGGCAGTTACTTACTATACCATGAATCTCTAAAAGTTCCAGCCACGGAGCCACGGATAATAGAAGAAGCGATAAGACGGCGGCGCTCGTCATAGCGTGATTGTCTCTATGCCATTTTTCATGCTATACTTAGAATTGGTGGTCAGGATGGTGGTCAGGAATGAAAAGCCACTAAGTGAAATCAGGTGGGGGCATAATCACAAAATGAATCTACGGACTTTTTTGGAGCAATTAGAGACGGATGACGAAATTCAGCGGATTACACGTCCGGTGGATCCGACGTTCGAGGTGGCGCAAATCGTGGCCGAGCACGACGACGCGCTGCTCTTCGAGCATCTGACGGGCTTTCCGGGCTGGCGACTCGCCTCGGGCTACGTCGCGCGGCGGGTGCACTTTGCCCGCGCGCTGGGTTGCGAAGTCGCTGAGCTGACGCCGCGCATGGCCGAAGCGCTCGCGCATCCCCAACCGACGGCCGCCCCGATGGCGATGGGGACAGCCCCGTGCCAGGAGGTGATCGAGCCGGAGGTGGATCTGATCCGCGTGCCGATCCCGCGCTATCACCCGGAGGATGGCGGCCCGTACATCACCGCCGGCGTGGCCGTGATCCACGATCCGGCGTGCGGGCGCAATTTGGCCTTCCATCGCTTGATGCGCCTGGATCACGAGCGGCTCGTCGGGCGGATTGTGGAGGGGCGCGGCACGCACACGGCGTGGCAGAAGGTCGAATCCGGCCTTCCGATGGCGGTCTGCATCGGGGCGCCACCGCATGTTTTATTGGCGGCCGCAATGTCGCCGCCGAAGGGCGTGGACGAGTTGGCCGTCGCGCAGGCGATGGCGGAGACACCGACGGTGCGCTGTCGCACACAGCCGCTGGAGATTCCCGCCGAGACCGAGTTGGTTTTGGAGGGCGTCCTGACCCACGAGTTCGCCGCCGAAGGCCCCTTTCCAGATCTCACGGGCACGATGGACACCACGCGCCGCCAACCCGTCTTTCGCGTCACGGCGATCACCCACCGGCGCGATCCCATCTTCCACGCGCTGCTGCCCGCCGGGATGGAGCACAAGAATCTGATGGGGATGCCGCGCGAGCCGACGATCTTCGCCGAGGTGAACAAGGTCGCCACGTGCACGGGCGTCTACATCACGCCGGGAGGCTGCTCGTGGCTCCACGCCGTTGTGCAGATCGAAAAACGCGGCCCCGAGGATGGTCAACGCGCCATCGAGGCGGCGTTTCGCGGCCATCGCTCGCTGAAGCACGTCGTCGTCGTCGATACAGACGTCGATCTCTACGCCGCGCAGGACGTCGCCTGGGCCATTGCGACGCGCTTTCAGGCCGATGATGATCTCTGCGTCTATCACGATCAGCCCAGCTCCAGCTTAGATCCCTCCGCGCGCCAGACGCCGGGTCAAAAGGCGCGCACATCGAAGATGGGATTGGATGCGACCATTCCGTGGGGCGCATCCCCTGAGGGCTATCGTCGCGTGCACTATGGCGGGGAGTAGAAGGGGCGATAAATTTAAGACTTTGTGACATTCTGATCGTAGTATAAGAGGCGGCCGATGCTGCCATTTGAACGTTGTCCAGTCCTTTGGGGCAGTCGTTTCAGGTTGTCCCCCTTTCGTAAGCGTATGACTTGCCTATCTGGGGCAAGTGATACTTTTGTTCAGCGCATCAAGTTAATCACATCAACTGAGGAGGTAATCAATGAACATCTTTAACCGTGTCGTCGTGGTGCTGACGTTGTTGGTTTTGATCGTCTTGGTCACGGCCACCGCCGTCATCCCGCACATCATTTTGGCAGATGTGGGTGACTGGTTGGCGGATTGGGGAGCCTATTTTGGACGGCTTCAACCTGGCTGGCGCCTTGCGGGCGGGATCGTCATCGCTTTAATCTTCGACATCGTCGCGCTTTTGGTGCTCTATGTGGAATTGCGCCCCAAGCGCAAAAGTTACATCCGCGTGCAGCAGGTGCGCGGCGGCATGGCCACCATCGAGACCGACAGCATCATCCAGCAGCTTAAGTACAAACTAGATCCGCTCCCGGGCGTCTTGGAAGTCGAGCCAAAGCTCAATGCTAAGCGCGATAAGGTGCAGGCGACGGTGGATGTCGAAGTCTCCGCCGGCATTAATGTACCTGAGCGGGCCGGACAATTGATGGAAGTCGTGCAATCGGTGCTGACCGATGACCTGGGATTGCAGGTTTATGGCAAGCCAGAGGTTCGCATCAAGGTGGCAAAGCCCACGGGCAAACCGCCCGTCATTCAGCCGGAGCCGCAACCGACGCCTAAGACAGCTTCAGAGGAATCACAGGATTGGGTCGGCGCGAGTTCTGAGGAAGAGAAAGGGGATGAGCAAGTCGCGTGAACGATTCATCTCCCGCATCTGAAGAACCTAAGACCGCAGAGACAAAAGCGGCGTCATCGGCCAGGGGCGAATTGTCGCCCGATGCGATGTTGGAGGCGTTGATCTTCGCCTCCCCGCAGCCGGTGGCGCCGCAGGCGTTGGCGGATGTGGTGGATCTTTCCCTGGAGGAGGTCGAGGCGGCGCTCAAGGAGCTGGCGGCGCACCTGGCGGATCGCGGCCTGCGCTTGCAGCGCCATCGCGGGCGCTTGCAGATCGTCTCCGCACCGGAGGCCGCGCTCTACATCGAGGATTTGCTGGGGCTGGACGTGAACCTCAGCCTTTCGCAGGCCGCGCTGGAGACGCTGGCGATCATCGCCTATGCGCAGCCCGTCACCCGCCCGCAGATCGAGTCCATTCGGGGCGTCAACTCCGATAGCGTGATACGGACGCTATCGCTCGCCGGCCTCGTAGAAAAACAGGGGCGCGCCGACAGCCTGGGACGTCCCCTCCTCTACGGCACGACCTTTGAATTCTTGCAGCAGTTCGGGCTGAACAGCCCCGACGATCTGCCGCCTCTGAAGGAGCAAGTCAAAGCGAAGCAAGAGGAGCAAGCGGGGCGCGCTGAAGAGGCCGCGCCGGATGGGTAGCGGTTTCTGCCCGGGATGGATGCTCCCCCCAGGAGAGTTATGAATTGGCGACCGTGGCGATGGCCGATTCTCATCGCCTTGCTGATCGGGCTGGGGTATGGCGTGCTCGCCCTGGCACAGACTCCCACCAGCGCGGTGGGAGTCTACTATATCGGGCCAGAAGATCAGATCGCCGAGGCGATTCGCCTGAATGCGCCGTACATCGTCCGTGTGGATCAGCCGGAGTTGGCGCAGGTGCTGGTGCTCAACGCCGCGCCCCTCACCCACGAGACGCTGCGCGAGTTCGGCCGGGAGATCAGGAACGGCGATCTGGGCCTGGTGCTCTTCACCGGGCAGAGTTTCCCTCAGGATATTGCGGATTTGAACGCGCTCTTAGGCGTGAGCACCTTCGGGATGGCGCGAGCGGAGCGGCCGCGGGAGCTACGCGAGAGCGAGGAATCCGATCCGCTCCAAGAAAGCATCAACTGGCGCTCCGCGCCGCCCATCCACGCGCGGACGGTAATCTCCAACCCCAACCTGCTGCGCCCCATCGTCACGACCACGGCCAACGAGCCGATTCTGCAACGGCTGCGGGGCCAGGAGGGACGCCACGCATTCTTCGTCAGCGGCTGGCTCAGCCATGAGAGCAACGCCGCATGGCTCAATTGGCCTTATTTTGATTACTTCATCTACCGTCTTATCGTTGAGGCGGCGCAAACGTCTCGGATCTTCTCCTTTGGCAACTATCCCTATGCGCCGGTGCCAAAAGGACAACTGCGCCTGGGTCTTGCCGGAGGGTCGGGGGCGTTACTGTTGCTTGCCTGGGGTGCTTTTTTCCTCGCCCGCCGCTATCTCTTTTTACATCCAGAGGCCCTGACCAGGCTCCGCGTCCGCGCGCCCCGCTCCGCTAACTCGGAGGATTCTTCTGGAGCATTCGCCGAGTTGGATGGCCCGCCTTGTGGCTGGCGCGTCGTGGGCTTCCATCGCCCGCTGGCCGGATTCTTCACCCTGTTTGGCGTCGGGAGCTTGATCTTCCTCCCGCTGCTGGCCTATCACCAATTTGCACTCCCCCAATGGCTGCTCCCATGGCCGCAGACGCTGCGATTTTGGGATCAAGTTGTCCGGTGGCTCTCGATGGTAGCGATTCTCTTTGACGCGCGCACCGGGACGGCGGCAGTGCGCTACTTCGCCATCACGCGCGTGCGCCAGCCAGAGCGGGCGTTTCGATATTTTCAGGCGTACCTCTGGTGGCAGATGATCAGCGGCGCGCTGCAATTGAGCATCATCGGGCTACTCTCGGCCTTGGTCTTCCCCAACACGGCGTTGGCGCATCTTTCTTTCTACTTTGTCTTCCGCGCGGTGTTGCAATTTCCCGGTTTTTTGCGCATTTTTCACCTTTTCTTTCGGGCCAACCAGCGCTTGGATTACGCGCAGATCCTCACGCTTGTGACGGCGATCAATCCACTTGTGATCCAAAGCGCTTTGATCTTAGTGGGGCGACGCTGGGGCGCACTCAATCCCGTGTTGGGGGATGCGCTGGGCGGCGTTTTAGGTCTAAGTTTAGGCCTTTACCTTTCGGAGTGGTTCGGCTTCGCGGTGGGATTGTGGCTCTATTGGAAGTTGGGCTACGCGCCGCGCGCGCTCCTGCTCCCGGCCTTCGACCGCCAAGTGTTGCATCGACTGTTGGGCTTTGGCGCGCGGTTGACGCTCGGCGCGTTGGCCTCGGCTCTGAGCGCAATCGCGCTGACGCAGATATTGCCCCCCGATGCGGTTATCCCTTCGCCATGGATGCTCCTGCTCGCCTACGAAGTATTGGCCGAGGGCCTCTACGCCGGTCTGATGCCGGCCATTGCCGAGGCGCACGTCCAGGGCTACGAGACGCTCGCGCGCTACTATGCCAGCGAAGGGCTGCACTATGGCCTCTGGATCGGCTTCTATCTTCTGGCGCTGCTCGGCGCTTTGGGCAAGACGCTTATCCTGCGGGGATTTGGGGATCTGAGCGGGGAGGCCGTCGGCTTGCTGGGGCCGGTGCTGCTCTGGGGCGCGATGCAGGGCATCATCTGGTGTGCGGATCGCGTCTGGGAAGCGACGGGCTATCCACTGCTCAAGTCGGTCGTGCAGATCGGCGCCGAGGCGCTCACCTTGGGGCTGGTCATCGTATTGACGGCCTCGTGGGGGATCTGGAGTCGCGTGATCGCGATGTTCATCGTGCTGCTGATTCAAGGTGCGGTGAGCTGGCTCCTCATCCGGCGTTATGTATGGCGGCCGCGCCTTGTGCTTTGGCAAACGTGGGTGGCGCCGGCCGGGGCGGCGGTGCTGCTCTATAATCTGTTGCACACCTTCGATGATTTGTACTTAAGCGCCCTACCGTTTTCTCCGACGGGGAGTTATCTCATTGCGTTAGCGGTATTACTGTTCACTCTGCCGATTTATGGTTTCCTCACCGCGTTTTTCGGCGGTTGGGATCCCGGCGGCGTGCAGGAGTTGGGGAGAGCGGTCGCTCTCAGCGGGCCAGGGCAGCCTATCGCCTGGCTGCTGGCCTTGGGGGTGCGGGTGGGCGCGCAGGCCTCGCCCTTGCACGGCCACTTCTCTATGGCATTGCGCGAAATCGCCGAGGAAGAGGCATGGGCCTTGACCCACGGGCGCGCATCCATCGAATAAGTGCGTTGCCGGCGCTACTGGGTCTTTGGGATTTCGCCGGACAACTGCCCGGATAGCCTAAAAGCAGCGAAGATGTGCGCGTTTGTCCTGAAGAGCCGCGTTACTCAAACGTGATGTCCATACTTTCCCCCGTAGCATAGAGGATGTAGCGCCCAAAGACCAGCGGCCCGGGGGAGAGTACACGCGGTAATAACTCAGGGAGATCATCAACCAACGGGAGCGATACCAGCGCATCGCGGCGCACCCAGACGGGCGCGCCTTCTTTCGAGGGGGAGAGGATCGCGTTGGTGGGCGCGGGCGCCACAAAGACAAAGAGCATCACGCCGGGCGGCTCCGGCATCGTCACATGGATCACAGCGCGCAGGTTGAGGTCGGGCACGAGCAGCCCGGCCTCTTCTTGTAGCTCGCGCACGGCGGCTTGCCGCGGCGTCTCGCCCGGCTCGATGTGGCCGCCTAATCCATTGTACTTCCCTGCCCAGAGCCGTTTGTCCTCGGCGCCCCGAAGAAGCAGTACGTCATCCGGCGGGCGGGTAAGGAAGATCAATGTGCGCGGGATGATTTTATAGCGCGGGGCTTGCGTGCCTTGGGCTTCAGGGCGCATAGGTGTTGCCTCCGTAAACTAACATCAGCGTGTGGATCGCTTCAAAGGTTAACCAGCGGCTGGGCTGGGAGAGGCGCTCGTCGGAGAAGGCTGGCGTCGCGCGGCGCTTGCGCCAGCGCCCCATAGAGGTCTGGAGATCGGCCAGGCGGCCCAGCAGATCGCGGAATCGATGGTGAGTGCGATACGGGGTCTGAGCTATCACGTGGCAGAGTTCTAAGAGATCGGCATCGTAATAGCGCGGCATGCCCAGGGCGAGCCATTCGGCATCTTGCCCCTCGAAATCATAAGGAGCGTTGAGCAGTCGCTCGCACAGCACATCGATGGCCTCATTCTCATCGCTGCTGCGCTCTGTAGCGTGGATACCGACCAGCGCGCCTAATGCCTTCACCAGTCCCGCGCGACAGCCGCCGCCCGCGATAGGACAATTCAGCAACTCAGGTCGCAGGAGGATCGCCTGCAATAGTAGGGCCTGCGCGGAGCGCACGCGCAGATCGTTGCCTAAGCCAAAGTGAGCCATCACTTGCAGGGCGATGCCGGTGTAGCAGAGCCACGGCGCGGATAGAGATTCCCCCGGCGAGAAGCGCCCATCACTGCTGCGCCCCCGCGAGAGCAGATTTTCGCACGCCGGCTCGACTTCGGGGAACCTCGGCGCGCTCCACTGGGTCAGCGTGTAGAGCGTGCCGAAATTCCCCATCGGCCCGCCGTAATACGGATCGTAGGCCCGCCCCCAGAAATTGACCGCGTTCCAGTGATGTTTAAGCGACTGGATCGGCTCCCAGGCGAGCAGCCGGGGCTTTTCCGCCGCCAAAGCCTCCTCCGACTTCTCGAAGATGTGGCGCAGCGTCAGGAGCCGCACCGAGGGGTTTGCGGGATCGAGTAACCACGGTACGGGATCTTGCGCGACCATGTCGAGCCATTGCATCCGTCCAGTTTCCTTGGGAGATGATCATCAACCCCGGCGAAGGTTACTTAAGAATTTCGAAGCTAAGGTGCGCCTGTGCAGTGACGACAGTTTAGCTCAAAGGCTCTTGCTAACCTTCGCCAGGGGGCTGTCTATTCGGCCTACAGCTTATATCCGATGGTGCGCAGGAAATCCTTGCGCCAGGCGATGTCCTCCTCGCCTTCGATGCCCTGGGTTGTCACGCCGTCGATGACGCCTAAGATGCCGCGCCCCTGTTCTGTCTCCGCGATGATGGCCTCGACGGGGTTGGCCGTCGCGCAGAAGATCCGCACGACCTCCGGGACGCGCTTCACGGCCTGCAGGATGTTGATGGGGAAGAAGCCCTCGCCCAAGAAGAGGATGAAGCTGTGGCCGGCGCTCAGCGCGAGCGCGTTCTGCTTGGCTAACTCGATCATGCCGTCATCTGTGCCGGTCCAGCGCACCAGCGCCTTGCCGGAGGATTCGCAGAACGCGAGGCCAAATTTGATGCCGGGCACCGCCGTCACCAGCGCCTCGTGAATGTCCTCCACGGTCTTGATGAAGTGCGACTGCCCCAGAACGAAATTGATCGTTTCGGGCTTTTCGATGCGAACGGTCTTTAATTCCAGTGTCATGGTGCGCCTCCTTGTACAGAATAGTTGAAAGTCTAAAGTTGAAGGTTGAAAGTTTTTTGCTATTCGAGGGTAAACTTAAGCCGTTGGTAAATGGCGCTTAGGATGTGTCTGGGCTTTCGTTCGGGACGATGTCGAAGCCCGCGCGTTGAAGGGCTGCTTGTAGATCACCGCAGGCTTGCGCGACGCGAGACTCAGCTTGCGTGGCGTCCTCGCCATGGGTCATCACCAGGATCTTCAGGCGATGTGATCCCGCGCTGAAAAAGGGGCGGGCCAGCGATTTGATGTAGACATCGGTGTGCTGCTCTGAGACGTCGTGCAAGATCGGGGCTAAGGATGCCTCGTCATCGCAGTGGACGAAGAAAGCGCGCTCCGCCCATGCCGCCGTCTCGAAGCGCGCTTGCAACTCCGGCGCGATGCTCTCTGCGAAGATCGCCTCTAACTCTTCCGGCACACCGGGCAGCGCGTAGATCGAGGTTGCTTGATAGTGCATCGCTACGCCGGGCGTCGTCCCCACCGGATTGGGCAGCGGCGTTGCGCCTTGGGGCAACTTCGCCATCTTGCGGCGGGTCGCCTCCGGGCTGGACCGATCCAGACGCTTCTCGCGAATCAGGCGCTCATAGTGCGCGATGATGTGCTGATAGGCGTCGGGAGCGAATACCAGCGGACGGTCCATCGCCTGCGCCAGCGCTGCTAACGTGAGATCGTCATCGGTGGGGCCGAGGCCGCCGCTACAGATGAGGAGATCGATGGGGTGGGCAAGCAAGGCGTGGAATGCCTCGGCGATGGCGTCCGGCTCATCGCGCACGAGAATGGCCTGCTGCACGCGGAATCCAAGGCGGGTGAGGCGGTGGCACAAGGTGAAGAGATTTTTATCGCGAATATCGCCATTGAGCAACTCGTTGCCAATTGCGAGCAGGGCGGCTGTGGGCATCGTGGACATCCTTACAAGTTCTTGAAGGATCTAAGGGGCAATGTGGAAACGTGGCGCTAGGAGAACTTCCCCGGCGCCACGAAGTGTATACGATTTGTGCAGTTTCTCGTTAGCCTGTCAGCGATAGAAGCTCTTTGACGCGCTGTAGTAGATCCTTGGGGCTGAACGGCTTAGTAAGATAAGCATCTACACCCACGATCTCCTGGGCTAATATTTGATCGATGCGCTTGACCTTTGCGGTGATGATGATGACGGGAATATCAGATAATTCGGGATCGGCCTTGAGATCTCGATAAACATCCCAGCCATCGATATCCGGCATCATAATGTCCAGGAGAATGAGAGCGGGTCGCTCTTCGCGGATCGTCCTTAGGCCCTCCTGGCCGCCCATGGCACTGATGAATTCAACGTTTATGTCTTCCAGGATAAGCTCGACCAGAGCAAACATCTCTGGTTCATCTTCGATATAGACGATCTTGGGTGAGTCCGGCTTGTTCATGTCCCCTCCATGCTAAAACTTATGCCTTAACTAGTTTAGCATAGGTAATTTGAAAGTCAAAACCTGGATAGGCTAAACAAAGGGGGCTTGTGGGTTTCGCCGGACAACTCCCGGATAGCCCGAAGGGCTTTATGGGGACCACTAAAGCGCCTGTGGACTTAATTCGAGTCGTGCATCCATCCAGACGTACAAGGGACTAGAGGGGTTATCCCGTTAAGTTCGGGTACAGTATGCAAACACTTGAGAGATGGAAGCTTTTGATGATGATCCGGTCACGTTGGGGGGGGCGTAAGACATAGCAAAGGCGCCGGATATGACCAGCGCCTTTGGTTTTAACTGATCTGCAGTGCGGAGATTATTGTTCCAGAGAAAGCCCTAGCACTTTGTTAACACTAGCCAGCAACTCTTGGGGGCCGAAAGGCTTCGTCACATAATCATCCACTTTGGCGATATGCAACCCTAAAACCTTATCAATGCTTTGGGCTTTGGCCGTGACCACAATCACGGGGATATCCTGTAATTCCGGATCGGCCTTCATGCGTTGGTAAACTTCCCAGCCGTCCATATCCGGCATCATCAAATCCAACAGTACCAGTTCGGGTTTTGTCTCGCGAATGGTCTCCAGACCTTCCCGCCCTCCGACTGCGCCAATCAACTTAAAATTGCGACGCCCTAAAATGAGCTTGATAAGATCAATCATCTCAGGCTCATCTTCTACACAGACCACAACAAGACGTTCTTTTTCCGACTCTGCCATGAGAATCCTCCTGGGCTTATAATTTCCTTCGATTCAATTTTAGTTTAACACATCCCTTTTGGATGTCAATTGTCAACCGAGTTTTTACCGGTTGACAGTAACTTCAAAAACCGACGTTTACCCACGCGCAGCACTCGCTCATGGTCTGGGCTGATGACAGCGTTAATATCTTCGATAACTTCGTCATCCAAGCGGACGCCGTGTTGGCGGATAAGGCGGCGCGCCTGGCTCTTACTTGGCGCCAGACCCTGCTCAGCCATAAGATCTACCAATTTGATCGGCTCGTGCAGCGTGTGGGAGGGTATATGTTCCGGCAACTCGTGCTGTTGATGCACACGGGCAAAGTGCTGGGCGGCGGTATCAGCGGCCTCTTCGCCGTGGAAGATGTCCGTAATCTCCCAGGCTAACATCTTCTTGCATGCCATCGGATGAATCATCCCCGTGTGCAGCTTGTGCATCAGGGCGGCGATCTTGGCCGGCGGCCAGCGCGTCACCAGGTTGAAGTAGTTCTCCATCGCCTCATCGGGCAGGCTCATCACCTTGCCATACATCGAGGCCGGCGACTCGTTGATCCCAATGTAATTCCCGATGCTCTGGGACATTCGGATGTGCCCATCGGTGCCGACTAAAATCGGCATGGTGATGGCGACTTGCGGCGTCAGATCAAAGGCTTCCTGGAGTTTGCGCCCCGCCATAATGTTGAAGAGTTGCTCCGTAGCGCCTAATTGGACATCGGCCTCTAACACCACCGCGTCATAGCCCTGCATCAGCGCGTAGAAAAACTCGTGCAGCCAGATGGGATCGCCGATTTCGTAGCGCTCGCTGAACTTCTCGCGGGCCAAGAACTGTTGTACGGTGAAGTTCGATGCCAGATTGATCAGATCCCCGAAGGTGAGCCGGCTCAGCCATTCGCCGTTGTAGCGAATTTCTGTGCGGTCTGGATCCAAAATCTGGAACGCTTGCTCCGTGTAAGTGCGGGTGTTCTTTTCGATCTGCTCCTGGCTGAGGAGCGGGCGCGCCTTGTCGCGATCCGAGGGATCGCCGATGAGGGCCGTGTAGGTGCCGATCACAAAGATGGCCTGGTGGCCCAAATCTTGGAATTGGCGCAGCTTGCGCATCGAGACGGTGTGCCCCAGGTGGAGATCCGGCGCGGTGGGGTCGTAGCCGCAGTAGACGCGCAACGGTTCCCCCGTTTGCTCGGAGGCGAGCAAACGATCCCGAAGCTCGTCGCGCATGTGCTCGTGAAGCTGATCGTCACCGTACTCCACGCCGCGCATCAGGATGTCCAGTTGTTCATCGATAGCGTGCGCCATGTTTACCTCCCCGCAGTGTCATCATTATTATAGATGAAAGTCTTAGGGAAGTCCAGTCTTTACAGTCTCTTTGCGGAGATTGACATCCGAATCAAAAATAACCGTGTTTTGAAAGGGGGCTATTTTTTCTGGAGATAGGCGTCGATGGTGCGCGCGACCTGAGCGGCGGTGGCAATCGTCGGCGCAAGCAGATCGGCGCCGCGCACCACATCCCCGGCGGCGAAGACGCCCGGCAGATTGGTGCGCCCGGTCGCTTCATCGTCCACCTCGATCAGGTTGTGCCACTTGGTCGCCAGATCCGGCGTGTGCTGGCTGAATGCCGCATCCCCCCGATAGCCCATGGCCAGGACGATGGTGTTCGCTTCCACGGTGAACGTTGCGCCGGTAGGGACGGGCCGGCAGCGACCGCTCTCGTCTGGCTCGCACAGCTCCATGCGCTGGTAGGTCACCGCGCGGAGGCGACCCGCGTCGTCGCCCCAGAAACGTGTAGCGCACGCCAGCCATTCGAAGTGCGCGCCCTCTTCCAGCGCGTAGTGATAGTCCTGCTCGTGAGCGGGCATTTCAGCCTCGCTGCGGCGATAGTAGCAGGTTACCTCGGTGACGCCGGGCAGGCGCAGCGCGGTGCGCAGGCAATCGACGGCGGTGTCTCCGCCGCCCAAAACATGCACGCGCGGCCCTACACGGAAGTCGGGATCAGGCTCGTTGCCACGCACGAGGAACTCGGTGGCGGTGCAGACGCCCGCCAGATCTTCTCCTTCGATGCCGGGGGAGAAATCCTGGGGCGTGCCGATGCCAATGAAGACGGCGTCGTATTGCTCGCGCAGATCGTCGAGCGTCACATCGCGCCCGACGGTGGTGTTGCACTGAAACTTCACGCCTAATTGCTCCAGCCACGTCACTTTGGCCTCAACAACCTCGCGGTCGAGTTTGAAGCGCGGGATACCGTAGCGTAGCAGGCCGCCAGGGCGGGGATATTTCTCGTAGACCGCGACGGTATGGCCGCGCCGCGTCAAATGCTCGCTCACGGTGAGGCCGGCCGGCCCGGCGCCGACGACGGCCACGCGCTTGCCGGTGGGCGCGGGCTGCGGGGGATGCGGCGCGCCGCCGGTCTCTCGCTGGGTATCTGCGGCGAAGGCCTCCAGATGCCGGGTGTCGATGGGTTTCCCCATCCGATAGAGCGTGCAGGCCTCCATGCACAGCGTCCGCGGGCAGATGCGACCGCAAATCTCCGGCATGGTGCTGGTCTCGCGATAGACGGCCGCCGCTTCCACGACCTTGCCCGCTTCGATCAGGCCGATGGCGCGGGGGATGTCGTTATCCAGAGGGCAGGCGCGTTGGCACGGCGCGTTGACGCACTGCAAGCAGCGCGCTGCCTCCAACATCGCTTCCGCCCGCGTGTAGGGGATGACCACCTCCCCAAAATCTTGGATCCGCACGTGGGCCGGTCGAATCCGGGCGTGATGCGGCGGCTTCTGGAGCCGCGCTTTGCGATCAATCTTTGGCTTTGAGGGTTGATCTGCCATCGGTCATCTCCTTCAGCAGATTGAGCAGATGAAGCAGATTTAAGAAAGATAACATCTTTCTATTCGCTTCATCTGCTGATAAGAATTGAGTCGGGGATAGAGAAGCAGCCAATAACTAATTATTCGGGCGCGCCGGCGACGATGTCCAAGCTGCTGCTGGCGCCGATGCGCGTCGCGCCGGCCTCGATCATCGCCAGCGCTTCCTCGTAGGAGTGGATGCCGCCGGCGGCTTTGATGTCCATCTCCGGGCCAACGGTCTCCCGCATCAGGATAACATCCTCGATAGTGGCGCCGCTCTTCGCGAAGCCGGTCGAGGTCTTGACAAAGTCCGCGCCGGCCTCTTGGCAGAGGCGGGAGGCGATTTTCTTCTCGTCGTCGGTCAATAGCGCGTTCTCCAGGATGACCTTGAGCACGGCGCCGTGCGCGTGGCAGATGGCGGCGACGGCCGCGATGTCCTCGCGGACGCGGTCGTGTTCGCCGGCCTTGAGCAGCCCGACGGCCTGCACCATATCGATCTCCGTCGCGCCTTGGGCGATGGCGATCTCCGTCTCGCAAACCTTTGAGGCGGTGGTCGTCGCGCCGAGGGGGAAGCCCACCACGGTGCAGACCTCGACGTCGCTGCCCTGGAGCTTCTCGGCGGCCAGGGGGACGAAGACGGGGTTCACACACACGGAGGCGAAGTGATGCTCAAGCGCATCCTCGCAGAGACGCTCGACCTGGGCCGGCGTACCGTCGGGTTTCAATAGGGTGTGATCTATGTAGCGTGCCAGTTTACTGCGTTTCATAAATTAGCCTCCAATTCTGGAAATGTGTAATGTCGAATCAGCCCCCACTTTTCCGGCGGCCAATATCGAAAGACAGCTTTACCGATAATGTTATCGGCGGGTAACACGCCCCAAATATGAGAGTCGCTTGAGTTATTGCGATTGTCGCCCAACACGAAATACTCGTCGGGGCCGAGGATTTGATCGGCGGGGTAGCGCGGCGGGCCGCTGACATACGGCTCATTTAAGGCGATCCCGTTGATAAAGACCCGACCATCGCGGACTTCGATTCGCTCACCGGGCAGGCCGACGATGCGTTTGATGTAGGGGATTTCGCTGCGATTTTGGGGAGGATCGAGCACCACAATATCGCCGCGTTCGGGCGGGTGAATCCAGTAGGCCACTTTGCTGACGATGAGATATTCCCCGGCGTGGAGGGTGGGTTCCATGCTGATGGATTGCACCTCGTAGCGGCCGGTGAGGGTGTTGATGATAACAAAGATGAGCAGGGCTAAAATCAGCGTCTCTAGTAGATCTCGCACCCATGCGCTGATGTCTGATGCGCCCTCTGCGCTCTCGGCGGCGTAGGGGTCAGTTAATGTCTCTGGTTGGATTGGTTTTTGATAGGTCACCGCTTTTGCTTCTCCCTATGAATTTTCCCTCTGAGCGGGCTATTGTGATTGCGATATCTCCAGTTCTGTATAGGGATGGTGAGGAATCACCCCCCAATACTCCGGCGGCCAATAGCTGAAGACCGCCTTGGCCAGGATATGATCGCGAGATAGCAGCCCCCAGGCGTGGGAATCGCTCGAATGATTGCGATTATCGCCCAGAACCAGGTATTCATCCTCTCCCAGGCGCCATTCATCTACATACACGGGAGGCGTATCGATGTACGGCTCGACCAGCGGAACGCCATTCACCCAGACGCGGTGATCGCGCACCTCGATGATATCCTCCGGCAGGCCGATCAGGCGTTTGATGTAAGGGACTTCACTCTGTCCGCCCGGCGGATCGAGCACGACGATGTCGCCGCGTTCGGGCGGGTGCAGCCAGTAGGTGACTTTGCTCGCCAGCAGATATTGGCCGTCGTGTAAGCTTGGCTCCATGCTCTGACCATGCACCTGGTAACGGCCGGTCAAGGTGTTGATGACGAGGAAGAGAATGATGGCCAGCAGCAGAGTTTCCAGGGTATCTTGGAGCCACGAATGCACGCCAAACGAGCGCCTTAACGATGGTTCGTTTTCCGCGAGATCCTCATCGAGAGGCGCATCCGCTATCTGCTCCGACGTTAGTTGTTCTTCGACCACGTTATTACCTCCAACATTGGTTCGTTGTTGCTTCAACATGCTCGTGACGCATTGGGGCAAAAGCAACCCACTGACTTGGCTCTTCAGGAATTTGTTGGGTACAATTGTACTATTCCCATTCAGAACCCAGTGACGCCGTCAAAAGTTCACACCGCTCGACCCGAGACGGGGGGTGGGAGCTAAAAGTGTATTTGAAAATTCAATTCACGCCTCTTGCGAAGGTTAACGGGAACCTCGTTTAACAAATTAACCGGCTCGTTGTGTTTGCTACAAACTATTTGAGGTCACTTGCGCAACCTTCGCAAGGTTAGGACTAATTTTCAAACAACCTCTAAGGCTAATAGGCGCGACTTTTTCCTCAATGCCTGTTTACATTACTTTACATACATCAAGAGAGATTATAAGTCATCTTGCTATAAGGGACAACTCTTAGATAGAAAACGTCCCCAGGACTTCTCTGGGGACGAAAATTGAACTTTAGAAGTACGATGATCGCGGTTCTGTAGCGGTTCCAGAAATTAGACTTACCCCAAAGCCGAAGTTTTCTCTGGGAAAACCACTCGTATTTGGCGGGGGCGTGTTCTGCGTCGCCTCAGACTGCGCTCTCTGTTTCTTCGTCTACATTACCGGCGATGTTGTCCTCGGGCGGCAGTTCTTCATCCTCCCACCCGATGATCCACACCGAGAGGCCGGCGACGCCAATAGTCGCTAAGATGAGTGCGATCCACTGGCCGGCTAACAGGCCGACATCTCGCGCGGACCAGACCAGAATCGCGACCATACCAATCGATAAGACAATCCACGAGGCTATCTGTGGATGCTCGTTGACGAAACGCTTCACCATATCCATTGTGTCAGAGACTCCTTGTTAAGTTCTTGTTGCGCTTGCTAAATTTCTTGCATTATTTTTTACATTGGGCGCATCACGCGATCTTCGCGTAGAATTTTGACCATCGCTTTGGAGGCGTCAGGGTTCCATTCTCCGGCCGCCTCGCGCCACGCTTTGGGCAATTCATCGACCGGCTGGCGCTGATAACCAAATTGCAGCCAGTAGCCGAGCAGATCATTGCTGGGATTCGGGGGGAGAAAGAGGAGCGACGCTTCTGCTTGCAGTTCCTCGCCGGCCGCTTCCATCGCCGCAATCATCGCCTCGCCGGCTGCGACGCGATCTATTTGGGATGAGACCAAAAAATCGGTCACGCGGATGACGAGATTTTCCACCTGCCAGCCGATCAATCCGACGATGTCGCCCCCCGATTCGGCGAGTAGGAAGCCCACCTGACTGAAGCGCTCCGCGACATCCATCTTCCCGATGGCCTCGCCGGGGCGCGCGCGATTGATAAGGGCGGCAATGTTATCAGCGTCTTTAAATTGAGCCTTGCGAACTTGGATCTCCGCTGCCATTCTCTTCCTCCTAGGGATTCCCCGTGTATGAAAAGGGTGGTTTTCGGTTTGTGCGCTGCTGTTTCATATTATACCGCTGTTTTAAAGATGTACAAAAACCGCATTGCGGTTGACATATCTCACTATACATCAAGACATTGTATTTTCATTTCTTCGGTGCTATGATTATATCGGCTCAGGTAGTTCTGGAATTTAAAATCTCCCCAACCTGACCCTTTTTCTTCAGACAGCCTGTTTTTGGGAGATTTATTTTCTTGGAACGGTGTAAGGGGGTGTATGAGTCAAGCAAGTGTAACGTTAATATCTGCCGCGCAGCTTTCACTCGAAAGTTTGGCCTTTGTGCTGAACCACGCTTATGCCGATTATTACCTCCCGATTTGGTTGGATGGCAATGAATTCCAGCAGATGTGCGAGGTGGAGGATGTCGATCTCCAGGCCTCGGTTGTGGCGATGGACGGGGACGCGCCGGTGGGGATTGCGCTGTTGGCCCGACGCGAGGATCGCGGCTGGGTGAGCGGTGTGGGCGTGCGCCCTGGCTGGCGCCGGCGAGGGATCGCGCGGCAGCTTTTGCGTCAGGTTCAAGCGACGGCGCATCAGTTGGGATTACGCATCCTCCAGTTAGAAGTGCTGTTTCAAAATATCGCCGGCGCGGCGCTGTATCAACAAATGGGCTTTTGTTATGAGCGCGATCTCTTCGTTTTGACCCAGCAAGCGAGTCATCGGGAGATCATAACGCCGCCCCCGGCTATTCGCCGCGCCGCGCCCGCCGATCTGCTCGCCCATTACGCCGCGTTTCACACCTTCGCGGCGCCGTGGCAGCGCGAGTTGACCTCCCTCCGGCATCGAGCGGAAGAGCTGCACGGCCTGGGCTATTGGGAGCAGGGACGGATCGTGGGCTACATCCTCTACAAATCACTGAAAAAACACCAATCGATCTATGACTTGGTCGCCGCTCCCGAGCATCCCCTCCGCCAGGAGATCGCGCAGGATCTATTGTTGGCTGCTCAAAGCTTTCGCATCAACGCGGGCGGGTATGTGATCAACGTCCCGGCGGAGGATCCGCTGTTGCCGGCCTTCAAAGAGGTAGCCTATCGCGTCTGGCTGCACCAGCAAGAGCTGATCTGGCAGGTTGAAGGAGCACAAAACTGAGGGGAACCGAAAGAGCGAATGCAAGCGCCTGAAGCGTTCACATGATCCCCAGTGATGATGCCCGTATTTCTAAGTCAGGAGTCTTATGGATGACGCAACCCTCTGTGATATGCTTCCCCAAGACGAATTGATCGATCAATTGCCGATCGGTGTGGCGATCTTCAACCGCCAGTACGAACTGCGCCGCTGCAATCCGGCGTGGGCGGAGGCCGTCGCGCGTGATGTGCCCGCATTCGCCAAGAGCGACGTGACGTCGGGCATGAACCTCTTCACACTGACCTCAACGCCGGATCTCAAACTGAAGGAGCTGCTGAGACGGGTGCTGGCCGGGCGCACGATCCGCCAGCGCGATTTTGCCATCGGCGACGAGCGGGCCGGCGCTATCTGGGATGTGACGTGGCGTCCGCTCACCGAGGATGGCGAGACGGTCGGTCTCATAGCGGTGCTGTGCAATGTTCAGCCGGCCCATCCGTGCGAGCCAACACCTGCGGGGGAGCAGGCCGCGCCGCGCGCCCCGATGGATCGTCTCTCGCTGGTGATGCAAGCGACCAACGACGGCATCTGGGATTGGAACATCAAAACCGATACGGTCTACTATTCGCCGCGGTGGAAGCAGATGTTGGGCTACGAGGATGAGGAGTTGCCCAACCACTTTAGCACGTGGCAAAGCCTGATCCACCCAGAGGATGTGGCGCGCGCGCAGGCCGAATTGGACGCCTATCTGGCGGGCGAGACCGAACACTTTGAGTTGGAACATCGGCTCCGGCACAAGGACAGCGCCTACCGCTGGATTTTAGCGCGCGGCATCTTGATCCGCGACGCCGAAGGCGAGCCGTGTCGCGCGGTCGGCTCCCACACGGACATCACGCCCCTCAAGGATTTACAACAACATCTCCAACATATGAACACCTTCCAGAACCTGCTCACCGCCACCTCGACCCAATTCATCAACATCGCGCTGGAAGAGATAGATGACAGCATCCAACAAGCGCTTCAGGAGGTTGGCGAGTTCACCAACGTCGACCGCAGCTACGTCTTTCTCTATTCCGAGGACAAGACCCGGATGAGCTGCACTCACGAATGGTGCGCGCCAGGGGTAGCATCTCATCAGGATATCTTACAGGACATTCCCGCCGATGCTTTGAGTTGGTCCAACGCGATCCTTTTCCAGGGCGAGGTGTTACACATCCCCCGCGTGGCCGATCTACCGCCCGCAGCGAACGCCGAACGCGAGGAATTCGAGAGCCAGGGCATCCAATCCCTGCTCGCCACGCCGATGGTCTACCAGGGCGAAACCATCGGCCTGTTAGGCTTCGACGCGGTGCGCGCGGAGAAAGAATGGACCACGGGCGACATCCGGTTGCTTAGAACATTGGGCGCAATCTTCATCAACGCGCTGGAGCGCAAGCGGGCGGATGAGGCGCTGCGGGAGAATCAGCGCATACTCTCAACCCTGATCAGCAACCTGCCCGGCATGGCCTATCGCTGCCGCGATGACGCGGAGTGGACGATGTTATTTGTCAGCCAGGGCAGCCGGGAGTTGACGGGCTATCCACCCGAAGACCTGGTCGGCAGCCACGAGATGACCTACGGGCAATTGATCCATCCAGACGATAAAGATGTAGTGCGCGAGGATGTGCACGCAGCGCTGCGCGAGCACCGGCACTTCGAGATCATCTACCGCATCCGCACGCCCCATGAGGGGAAGAAATGGGTGTGGGAGCGGGGGCAGGGCGTGTACGCCGCCGATGGCGAGTTGATGGCAGTCGAGGGCTTCATCACGGATATCACGGAGCGCGTGATGTCGCGCCAGCTTTTGGAGCAGCGCGTCGCGGAGCGCACGGACGAACTGCAAACGCTCCTCAGCGTCCAACAGGCGATTACCAGCCGCCTGGAGGCCGAGGCCGTCTTGCAGATGGTCGTGGATGAGGGGCGGCGGCTCACCTCGGCGCAGCGGGCAATCGTGTGGATGTTGGATGGCGATATGCTGGAGATCGCCGTCATCTCCGGCAAGCCGGGGCTGGCGCGCGTGGCCTACCGCGCGCCGCGCGACGAGGCGCCGGGCAGCGAATGCCTGCGCACGCGCGAGCCGTGCGTGATCCATCAACTATCCGAATGGCCGCTCAACGCGGCCCACAATGCAAATGAAGGTACAGAGAGACGCGAGGGCCTCAACATCCAATCGCTCATCGGCGTGCCGCTGATCTCCGGCGATAACCTCCTGGGCATGATCACGGCGGCGGAGCAGCGCCCGGATGCCTTCGAGCCGGAGACCGTGCGGATGCTTCAGGGGCTGGCCTCCAGCGCGGCCATCGCATTGGAAAACGCCCGCCTCTATCGTGAGGAACGGGCGCAACTGCGCGAGGCCGAGCGCCGTCGCGAGGTCGCCGAAGGTCTGCGCGATATTTTGGCCTTCCTCAATTCCGATCGCCCCTTAGATGCGATTTTGGATTACATCATGGCCCAGGCGCGGCGGCTGCTGGACGCCGACGCCGGCCTCATCTATCAATTACAAGATGGGGGCGAGACCGCGCACATCGAGGCGACGCGCGGCCTGCCCGATGAGCTGCGGGAATTCTCCGACGTGCCGCTATATATTGGCAGTTCCAACCAGGCGATCAGTGAAAATCGCCCCTTTGCCATCCCCAACTTCGCGGAACACCTGGCGAAAGAAGTGCCCGATATGTCCATCTTGCCGCCCACCGGCGCAGCGTGGTTACAATCTCTGGCAAAGCACTACCAGGCCAATCTCAACATCCCCCTGCTGGTGCGGGATGAGGTCTACGGCGGATTGCAATTCTATTATCCGCAACCGCGCACTTTCACCGACGACGAAGTTGAGTTAGGCGTCACGCTGGGGGATCAAATCTCGCTGGCAATTGAGAACGCGCGGCTCTATGCCGAATCCCGCCGCCGGGCCGAGGAAAATCAGGCGCTGCTCAACGTCCAGCAGGCAATTATGAGCGATTTGAATATGGATGCCGTCCTCCAGATGATCGCCTCCGAGGCGCGGCGGCTGACGGGCGTGCAACGCTCGGTGGTGTTGCTGCTGGATGAGAGCGGGAAAAAATTAGTCGTGCGCTATGTCGCGGGCGAAGACGACTTCGATCTGGTGGGCAAAACGCTCTCGGTCTCGGATAGCGTCAGCGGTCGCAGTATGTTGGCCGGGGAGCCGGTGCTGATCACCGATATGGCGACGGATAACCGCGCCACACCAGAAACCCGGCAGACCACGCGATACCGCTCCCAGATCAGCGTGCCGTTGATCACGAACGACGGCCCCTTGGGCCTCATCGCTGTCAGCGATCCGGAACCTAATCAATTGGACGAGAACGACGTCCATCTGATGATGATGTTCGCCTCCAGCGCCGTGATCGGCCTGGAAAACGCGCACCTCTATGAAGAGGAACAGAATCGCAGAGAAGAAGCGGAACGGCGCCGGCGCGTGGCCGAGGGCCTGCGCGATATTTTAGCCGTGCTGAACTCCAACTGTAGCTTTGAGGAGGTCTTGGATTACATCGTCTATCAGGCCAGCGAGTTGTTGGGCGCGCGGGCCGGCGTGATCTACCGGGTGTCGGACGATCAGAGCGCCGTCCTTGTGGAAGCGGCCAGCGGCGCCCCGACCGAGTTGGCGAACCTGGGGCGCCTGCCAAACTACATGGAACAGGTCAATCGCTCCCTGGCTAAACGCGAGCCTTTCGCGGTCTCCGATCTGCCCGAAGAGGCCACCACGGATCTGCCGGCGGATCTCGAGGATCTCGACCCGGCCCTGATCCAATGGAAACGAATCGTCCGCGAGCATTACCGGGCCTACCTGGCCGTGCCGCTCCTCATCGAGGACCACATCTATGGGGCGCTGGTGCTCTACTACTCCGAGCCGCGCGATTTCTCGGAGGAGGATCTCGGCCTGGGCATGGCCCTGGGCGGCCAGGTCGCCCTGGCCATCGAGAACGCCCGGTTGCGCAATCAAGTCGAGGAGGCCGCCGTGGCCGCCGAGCGCCATCGCCTGGCCCGCGATCTGCACGACGCGGTCAGCCAGACACTCTTCTCGGCCAGCATCATCGCCGATGTCCTGCCGCGCCTCTGGGAGATGAATCCCGATGAGGCTCACCGCCGCCTTGAGGAGCTGCGGGAGCTGACGCGCGGCGCTCTGGCAGAGATGCGGATGCTCCTGGTGGAACTGCGGCCCGCCGCGCTGGTGGATTCGGATTTCTCGGAGCTGCTCCACCACTTGACGACCGCGTTCACGGGTAAAACGCGCGTGCCCGTCGAGTTGGATATCACCGGCCGGGGCAAGTTCCCGCCCGATATTCAGATAGCCCTTTACCGGATCGCACAGGAGGCGCTCAACAACATCGTGAAGCACGCGCAACCCACACAGGTCTACGTCAGTATGCACATCCGCGAGAATCAGGCCATCCTGCGCATCCAAGATGACGGCCAGGGCTTCGATCCCGAAGCAGCGCCCACCGGGCACTTC
This sequence comes from uncultured Anaerolineales bacterium, assembly GCA_964496595.1. Taxonomy (GTDB): domain Bacteria; phylum Chloroflexota; class Anaerolineae; order B4-G1; family SLSP01; genus JAAAOZ01. Next base: position 4,507 of record CAZCAI010000033.1, on the reverse strand, counting down.
GGGATCGGCAATATGCGGGAGCGGGCCAGCGGCGCCGGCCTTCAATTGCGCATCGAGAGTATGATTGGGGAGGGAACCCAGATCGAGGCGATTTGGGAACCAAAATGACCAGAGCAACGTTATAGCAACAGAAGGCCTTTAAATGAGTTGAAATGTATCCGAGTCATAATCATAAGGAATTTTAGGAGGTAGTTCGTATGGAGCAACTGGAACAACTGGACCTAAGAGAGCCAATTCGCGTGATGATTGTCGATGATCACAACGTCGTGCGTAGTGGATTGAGCGCCTTTTTAATGGCGTTTGATGATTTGCAACTGGTGGGAGAAGCCAGCAACGGCGCCGAGGCGCTGCGCCTGTGCGAAAAATTCCACCCCGATGTGGTCTTGATGGATCTGGTGATGCCGATTATGGATGGAGCCGCCGCCACAAAGGCCATCCGGGAGCGCTTCCCCGACATCCAGATTTTGGCGCTGACCAGCTTCAAGGAGCAGGATCTCGTGCAAGGCGCGCTGGAGGCGGGGGCGATTGGCTATTTGCTCAAGAACCTCCCCGCCGACAAGTTAGCGGAGGCCGTCCGCGCGGCGCACGCCGGCAAACCGACCTTAGCGCCGGAGGCCGCGGAAGCGCTCATCCAGGCAGCGACGCGGGAATCCAAGCAGCCGGTCTACGATCTGACGGAGCGCGAAGAGGATGTGCTGACCCTGATGGTCGAGGGCCTGAGCAATCCCGAAATCGCCGAGCGACTCTTCGTCAGTCGCTCCACGGTCAAATTCCACGTCAGCAACGTGCTCTCCAAGCTGGGCGTCGCCAGCCGCACCGAGGCCGTCGCCGTGGCGCTCAAAAACAACCTGATCGAGGTGCAGGACAAAACCTGAGCTAAATCTCCCCATCTGACCAGGTAAAAAGCCCATCACGTGCCCGATATAGTCGGGCGCGTGATGTTTTGATCAAATTTATTAGATTCATCGCACATATTATACATCTCATTATATAAAATCCTTGCATCTCTGAACAAATGTGCTATTATGAATAATAGAGTTTTTGGTCCACTATATAATTTTTATCGCAAAAAATAAGATGAATGTCCTCGAATTAGAAAACAAACTGCTGGAAAATCTCAGATATGCAAACAGCCCCCATTTATTTCGGGGGAGTGATATCTCCTGGGTCAGCGGGCGACCAATTGACGAAGTCAATATGGTACTACAGGTTAAACATGTTCCCGTTGCTTATTTTAGCCGGTTTACAGAGGTAGATCCGAGCAAAATACAGCAACTCCACAAAAAAGTATGGAGTCAAAGCAAAGCCCCCCTTCTGTTTGTTACCTTGCCTCACGAAATCCGCGTTTATAGTGGTTATGAACCTACGTCTACCCAGGTTGCAGACTTAGATGCTCCTAATCGATTGCTTCAAAAGCTTGAGGGGTTAACAGATATTCTGACCGCCGAGCGTCAGATCAAAGACAAGCTGCTTACGAATAAGTACGAGCGGATCTACCTGGAGACCGGTGTATTCTGGGATACACAAGAGGGCAGACGAATAGACGCTAACAACCGCGCAGATAAACTGTTGGTGGATAGCCTCCAGACAATGCGTGATTTACTTATGGAACAAGGTTTATCTTCCCATTTGGCCTATACTTTGTTGGGGCGCTCGATTTTTATTCGTTACCTTGAAGATCGGAAAATTTTGACCCAAGCGTGGGTTGAAGAAAGAACAGCAGGACAGGCGCAAACATATCGCGAGGCACTACCAGATCATAGTGACACCTATGCATTGTTTGAGGCGCTGAGTGAGCGCTTTAACGGCGATTTGTTTCCTGTTGAACCTGGAGAGAACAGAGTACAAGCTCCCCATCTTGAACTGTTGCTGAGTTTTTTGAATCAAACCGACTTAGAAACCGGACAACTTAGTCTATGGCCCTATAACTTCGAGTATATCCCGATTGAGTTAATTAGTAATATTTACGATACCTTTATTGAAAATCGCCGGGCGTCGGGTGCATATTACACGCCCCTGCTCTTGGCTGATTTCATCCTCGAAGAGACGTTGGGTGAAGAAATCGTGCGTTCGGATATGACTATCCTTGATCCGGCATGTGGTTCTGGCATTTTTCTGGTGGGGGCTTACCGGCGTTTGATTCAAGCTTGGCGCAAGGAACATGGCGCGCCGAACAAACAAGTCTTAAGTCAGATTCTACAGCATAGCATTTTTGGCGTAGATAAAAAGCCAGAAGCTGTGCACATTGCAGCCTTCAGCCTTTATCTAGAGATGCTCAACCATTTGAGCAATGCACAAGTTCAGGATGAGGCGTTCAAGTTTCCATCGCTGGCACAAAGTAATTTGGTTCAGAGTGATTTCTTCGATGCCAGATTAGACAAAAAATGGGCCAATCGTGAATTTGACCGCGTGGTAGGTAATATGCCCTGGGGTCGAGGAACTCTAAGTCAATTGGGGCGACAATGGATAGATGAACATAACTACACAGTAGGAGGCAAGCAAGCCGCACCGGCATTTATGTTGCGCGTGCCAGAATTCTGCAAAGAAGATGGCGAGATAGCTCTTTTGGCCCCAGTCAAAAGCACGATTCTGGTAACCAGCGGTACGCATCGGACCTTTCGGGAGAATTTCTTCGCGCGCTATGACGTGCGGGCTGTGGTCAATTTTGCTGCATTAGTTTACGAGCTTTTTTCTGAAGCAATAAGTCCCGCCGCAGCAATATTCTATACACCTAGTGCTCTTGATCCGAATCGCCGGTTGATTTATGCTGTACCTAAGCCTTCACCGCTTTCTCAAAGACTTAAAGCTATTGTGTTGGATACAACCGAGATTAAGTTCCTGGATTTGGAATCTTTGCTTGAGCAACCGCACTTATGGAAGGTTGCGATGTGGGGAAATCCCCGGGATGCGGCATTGATTACTAGACTTAATGCAACATCTACTTTGAAAGAGATGGTCGAGAAGTTGAATTGGGTTATGGGAGAGGGCATACAAATTAATGGAGGGGATGAAAATCCAGCACCTTGGCTCGAGAAAACGAGCTTGATCCCTACAGCAAAATTACGTCCTTACCTTGTGGATATGTCCGTTTGTACTCCAATTGAGGAGAAAGTTTTCCATCGACCACGTGTTCCAGAATTGGTGCAAAAACCTTTAGCTCTGATTCGTCAAAGTAAGTGTCATGCATCTTATAGCGATAATGATGTAGCTTATCACCACAAGATATTAGGATTGGCTGGTCGAGAAGAGCAAGAAGACCTTCTGAAATGGGTTGTGGCTTATATCAATTCTTCATTAGCGCAGTGGTATCATTTTATGACTTCTACATCATGGGCGGTTGAAAGGGGCACCATTCTTCAAAACGAATACGAAGAAATGCCTTTTCTTGTTCCTGATGAAAACAACCCCAAATTTCAGAAAGTCTTGCATCATTTTGAGAGAATCTGTGAATTGTTAAGCGAAGAAAAAAGCATATTTGCCGCTCAACGTCAAGCACAACTCGAAGAACATCAAAAAGCCATCAACGAATTAGTATTCGAGTTATATGGCCTCCATCCTATTGAACAACAACTGGTGGAGGATATGTTAGACTACGGTATCGAGTTCTTCAATTGGGCAAAGCGCAAACGCCGCAAACCAAGAGGGGCTAAACCCGTCCAGCGTCCCGATGTGGAGATGCTGACAACTTACGCCCAGGTGTTCACTCAAGTTGCCACCTCGGTGTTGCAATTGGAGCACAAAACGCTCAATGCCACAGTTTATCAAAACGGTGAGCCGCTGACGGTTGTAAGTTTTGATTTGGTAAACAGCAATGAAGCCAGTTCGATTCGTGTTGTCGAAGAGCCGGCAACAATGCGGACTAAATTGTATCAATTAAACGAGTTGACCCTAAGCCAAAATACTCCCTCGATGTTTACGCGGCGGCATGTGCGTATGTATGATGATAATCAGGTTTCGCTGATTCGTCCTAGCGAGCAACGTTTCTGGACTCAATCCCAAGCCCGCGCCGATGCGGACGCTTTTATTGCCGAACTATTTGCATAAGTCTCTTCTTGGAGTTACATCTTGAACCAGCTTTTTCAGCTCCCACACCAAGAACCATCGAATGAGTTCAAACTCCCCTGGGAACTCTTCGTGACGTATGTTCTCGATGTAACAGTGGCGGCTTACCAGGCTATGCGCGAGGCCAACGTTGCAAATCGCGAATGGGAAGAGAATGTGTTTACGATTCAACTCGCCGACCGCTATATCCTTCCATTGCTTCAGCAACGTGATTCTCCAATTCGGGTGTGGGCACGTATTAAAGTTCACACTGAACAGATGTACACAGGAGAACAACCAACTATCGAAGCTAAAGAAGAGGATATGCTGCTGTATGATATTGGGGAATGGGAATCTCAAAAGATACACTTCGTTTGGGAGGCCAAGCGAGTAGGTGATAAGCGAGTGGATGATCAGTACATGAAAAAAGTGCTCTCAGACGTGAATAGGAATCACTTGAGCGGAT
>CAZCAI010000032.1:0-33561 GCA_964496595.1 uncultured Anaerolineales bacterium | reverse complement strand
GAATAATATTCCGATCTACATTCTCCCTCTATTATACCGGCTAACTAAGGATTATGTCCATTAAAAAACCTCCCGCAGATGACTCTGCGGGAGGTGAATGTCGGGATCAGACTAGTGTTAGTCGCGGTGGATCGTATCTACGACCTCACCCTCTGGGCTGACGAGTTCGATGTGGATGGGCATCTGGCCCATTGCGTGGGTGGAGCAGGAGAGGCAGGGGTCGTGGGCGCGGATGGCGGCCTCGACGCGGTTGAGCATCCCCTCGGTGAGGTTGTTGCCGTCGACATAGCGCCTGGCGACCATATTGATGGAGTGGTTCATCGACCAGGCATTGTGCCCCGTCGCAACGATCATATTCACCCGCTCGATAACGCCGTACGAGTTGGTCCAGTAGTGATGAAAGAGCGTGCCACGCGGCGCCTCGAGGCATCCCACGCCCTCGCCGGAGATCTCCCCTTGGGGATTTACAACGTCATTGCTCAGGATATCCGGCTCGTCCATCAACTCACGGGCGCGTTCCAGGGCGTAGATGGTCTCGATCAGGCGCGCGTAGTGGAAGTAGAGCGTGCCCTCGACCGGCTTGCCGCCGTTGATCGATTTCCACAAGCGCATCTCGCTCTGGGCGATGGGTGTGCTGATGTGGCTGGCCGCGTTCAAGCGGCCCAGCGGCCCCACGCGATAGACGCCTTCGGGATAGCCGCGCTTCTTGTAGAAGGGGGCCTTGAGATAGGTGTAGGGGTTGACGTGCTCGCCGATGTAGTCTAAGTAATCGCACGGATCGAATTCCTCCAGGATATCGCCCTCTTGGTCAACCATCCGCAGCGTGCCGTGATACAGCTCCAGCGCGCCATCCTCCTGCACCAGGCCCATATAGGCCGAGGGGAAGACGGCGAACTCATCGACCACCTGCTGATTTTGCATCGCCCAATCCTTGAAGATTTGGATGCCCGTCTGCGTGGTGGCGATCTGCTTGTCGATCTCGCTGAGAATCCACTCGCGATCCTCCGGCTGCAGCGGCTTGGTCACGCCGCCGGGCACGCCGAAGATCGGATGCACGCGGCGCTCGCCCAACTTCTGGATAATCTTCTGCCCAAAGGCGCGCAACTGCACCGCCCTGACCGCCAACTCAGGGTTGGCCTCGATCACGCCGCCCACGTGCCGAATCTTGGGGTCGGCGTCAAAGCCCAGGATGAGATCCGGGCCGGCCAACTCGAAGAAGTGCATGCCGTGCGATTGAATCATCTGCCCCATGTGCATCAACTCGCGCAACTTATGCGCGGTGGGTGTGGGTTCCGTGCTGACGATCTTATCGCAGGCCTTGGTCGAAGCCAAGTGGTGGCTCACCGGACAAATGCCGCACGTCCGGGGCGTGATCTGGGGCATCTCGTAGAACATCCGCCCCTCACTGAACTTCTCAAAGCCTCGAAATTGCTCCACGTGGAAGAAGGACTCCTCCACCTTTCCGTCGTCATCCAGATGAATCGTGATCTTGGCGTGACCCTCGATCCGCGTCACCGGAGAAATCGTAATCTTTTGTGCCATAGTATTTTCTACCCCCGTCCTAACCATCCATACCGTATTTTAAGACCTTGCCCTCCAACTTGGGCATCCGGCCTTCCAACAATTCTGTCAAGACATACCAAATAGCATCGGCGCTGGGGGGACAACCGGGAACGTAAATATCCACCGGGACGATATCGCCCACGCCCATGACGTGCCTGGTCAGGGGCGTCAAGTCTTCGTGCTCCGGGACTTCGCCATCCACCGTGCTCTCCGTCTCGATGTAGCCCCGGCGCAACACCTCTTCCTTATCGAAGAAGTTGCGCATCGTGCAGATACCGCCGGTCACGGCGCAATCACCCAACGCGATCAGGATCTTGGAGCGCTCCCGCATTAACTTCGCTTCGGCGATCTCCTCCTCATTGCCGATCCCGCCCGTCAGGATGCCAACATCCACGCCCTCTTTCGGCGGATGTTTCAGATCGGTGATAGGGGTGGAGCTGAGTTCCACGTGTTTCAGCAGTTCCACGATCCGCTCGTCAATATCCAAGAAAGACATGTGACATCCGGCGCAGGATTCTAACCATTGTGACGCTACTTTAATTTTTCCCATAACCTACCTCTCTCGCTTAAACTATGCGATAGCCTACTTTAATTTCGCTGCCAGCGCCGCCAAGACCTCCGCATCGTCGCGAACGCCCTCAGGTATCTCCAACACGGAGTGCAGCGGGAATACCTTGCCCTCCAGATTGGTCACCGTACCCTCGCGCTCACTCCAGATGGGGGTGGGCAGCACGACATCGGCTTTCTCTACTAACGGCGAACGATACGCGGCCTGCGCGATGGTGAAAGCGCCGTTCAGTTTGGACATCAACGCCTCATCGACAGGCTGCTCCGCCATCAGGAAGTATACCACATCAGCGTCTGACATCTCATCCATCGGCATCAAACCGGCCGCGCTCGCGCCTTTGACGTTCCGACCCGGCTCCAGCGCCAGGAAGAGCGCCTTCTCCGCTAAGGATTCCAGCCCCTCGATGGCCTCGGGCTGCAGCCCGACGCTGTAGACGACCACCGGCTTAGTGTACTTAGCCGCTTCCGCCGCGACCTTATCCGCCTCGTCGTAGCCGACCGACATCATCGCCCGCCCGCTCAACTCGTTGTCCGTCTCGCCGATCACGGCGACGGGAATATCCTTATCGAGCTGGCGCTTGATGAAGTAGCCGATCACGGGCTGATAGTTCAGGGGATCGGCGCCGGCGACGACGATGAAGTCGGCATCCAGGACATCGCCAATCGTGGCGGGAGCGCCGTAGCCCAGCTTCGGAGCCGCCGGCTCTAAACGCCCGGCTTTCGCATCCAGCTTCTTGAAGAGCTTGCCGAAGGCCTTGAGCGCCTCGTTGCTCGTCGCCGTGGACGCCACACCCCGTACCTTCTCCGCCGAGAGTTTCTCCGCTACCAGATCTAACGCCTCGTCCCAGCTCGATTCTACCAGCTTGCCATCCTTGCGAATCATCGGCTTGGCGATGCGCTTGCGATCATCGTAGAGCGGCTTAAAGCGCCCTTCGACGCAGAGCAGCCCGCCGTTGGGATCAGAATCCCAGACGCCATCAACGCGCAGCAAACGGCTATAGCGCGTGACCACGTCCAGTGTGCAGCCGACGCTGCATTGGATACAGGTCGTCTCTGTGTGCTTCACGTCCTCCTCGCGGCCGCCGTAGGCGCTCCGAGCGTCAATCAGCGCGCCGGTGGGGCAGACCTGCAAGCAGGTTCCGCACTCGATGCAGCTCGATTCCCCGAAGGGCACGTCGAGATCCGCGATGATCATTGATTCCGCGCCACGATCTCGCAGGCCCAGGGTGTGATTCGCCGCGATCTCCGAGCACGCGCGGATGCAGCGGGAGCAGAGAATGCAGCGGTTGGGGTCCATGATAAAGTACTTGCGGCTGGCATCCACCTCTAGCTTCTCGTAGGGTCGCGGGTAGGTGAAGTGATCGAGGCCATACTGATACGCGGCATCCTGCAATTCGCAATCGCCGCTCATCTGGCAGTACATGCAGTAGTGATTCCGCTCGGAGAAGAGCAATTCCAAGATAAACTTGCGGATGTTGACGACCTCTTCGGTCTCGGTCTGGACTTCCATCCCATCGGATACGGGGCATGTGCAGGCCGTTTGCAGCCCGCGCATCCCTTCCACCTCGACCAAACACATCCGGCACGCCCCCCACTCCGACAGCGACGGGTGATGGCAGAGCACGGGGATGTCAATCCCGGCGCCGAGCGCCGCTTCCAACACCGTCTGGTCGCTTTCCGCCGTCACTGATTTACCATTGATTGTTAGTTGCACCTTACTCATTAGTCGCCTTGCCTCCTAAATTTCCCTCTTGCATATTGCATGAATCCGAACGCGACGCTCCATCTACCATTTTATCATCGGAGCATCTCTAAAAATATCATCTCAGTTCAAAAGCCAGCCTTTTCGGCCCGCTTATTTTTCCATTTTGCAGACGCCGGCGGGACATTCGCCGCGCGCGTGGGCCTCGAACTCGTCGCGGAAGTAGCGCAGCCCCGTGATGATGGGCACGGGCGCCGCCTGTCCCAACCCGCAGAAAGACGCCGCCTTGGTGTATTCGGCGATTTCTTCCAAGCGGTCGAGATCGACTTGCTGCCCATAGCCGGAGCGCAGGCGCTCCAGCGCCTCTAGCATCTGCACCGTCCCGACGCGACAGGGCGTGCACTTCCCGCACGATTCGACGCGGAAGAAGCGCAGCAGCACGTAGGCCAGGTCGACGATGCACGTATCCTCGTCGCAGACCAGCAGTGCGCCGCTGCCCAGCGATGCGCCCTTCTCCTGCATGCTCGCGAAGTCCATCGGCACATCCAACATCTCCGGCGGGATGATGCTGCCTGAAGCGCCGCCCGTCTGGGCGCACTTGAAGGCCTTATCGCCCTTGATACCGCCGCCGTAGATGTCGATGATCTCACGCAGCGAGGTGCCCATCGGCGTCTCCACCAGGCCGGTAATCTTCACATTGCCTAGCATCGTGTAGACTTTGGTGCCCGGGCTGCGATCCGTCCCAATCGAGCGGAACCAATCCGCGCCGTTGAGGATGATGGGCGGCACGTTCGCCAACGTCTCGACGTTATTGACCACCGTCGGTTTGTTGCGGAACCCGGCGATAGTAGGATAGGGCGGGCGGATGCGCGGCATGCCGCGCTTGCCTTCCATACTCTCCAGCAGCGCCGTCTCCTCGCCGCAGATGTAGGCGCCCGCGCCCGCGTGGACGTGAATATGGAACGAGAAGTCCGAATCCATGATGTTGTCGCCCAACAAGCCCAATTCCTCGGCCTGCTCGACGGCGTGCGCCAGGCGCTCCTTCGCCAGGGCGTACTCGCCCCGGATGTAGATCCAGCCCTCGTGCGCACCGACGGCATAGCCGGCCAGCGCCATCCCCTCCAGCACGGCGTGGGGATCGCCCTCCAAGATGAGCCGATCCTTGAAGGTGCCCGGCTCGGACTCATCGGCGTTGCAGACGATGTAGCGCTCGCCCGGCTGGCTGACGACGAACGACCACTTCACCCCGGTGGGGAAGCCGGCGCCGCCGCGCCCTTGTAACTTCGAGTCGCGCACGGTCTCCAGCACCTCTTCCGGCGTCATCTCGGTGACCGCCTGCCCCAGCGCGAAGTAGCCATCCTCGGCGATGTATTCTTCGATTTCGTAGGGATCGATGGCACCGGCGCGCTTGAGCACCACGCGCTTCTGCGTCGTGGTCGAGCCGCGTTTCGACGGCACACGCGCGATCTCGCCGGTCAACACATCGACGGGCGCTTTCAGATGCTCGACAACGCGCCCCTTGTAAAGATGCTCTTCGACAAGATCCGCGGCGTCCTCCGGTAAGACCGGGCCGTACATCACGCCTTCGGGATAGACGAGCACCAGCGGCAGCACATCCGTGCGATCCACCGTGCTCAAATACCCGACCTGCACCTCATCGGTCAAGCCATAATAGGATAATTCCGCCTCGATGGCCAGTTTAGTTTCCTCGGCCCCTCGGGAGAGGCTCAGTGGATCTCCAGAAACCAATACACGCGCACGAATCATTCAGCACCTCCATTACTCTCGTCATCTCCGCCTTCGTACCGGGCCAAAACCTCGCGGACCTTTTCCGGCGTCAGATTCCCATAGATCTCATCATCGATCATCATGACCGGCCCCACAGCGCATGCCCCGATGCAACTGGTGGTCAGCAGCGACCACTTGCCATCGGGCGTCGTGGCGCCGAACGGTACGCCGATCTCTTTCTCCAGCGTCTCCCAGACCTCGCGCCCGCCCGCCGCGTGACACGGCGCATCCTCGCACAGGCGGATCACGTGCTGGCCCAGCGGTTCTACGCTGATCATGCTGTAGAAGCTCGCCACGCTGAACACATCACTTAGAGGCAAGCCAAGCCGCTGCGCGATCAAATCCAACTGTTCACGGGTCAGGAACCCGGCATCTTGGTTCAAATCTCGCAGGATCTCGACCAGGGCCTCTCTATCAGTCCCGTAGTGACTGATCACTTCATCCACTTGCTGCCGAAGCTGTTTATTCATAGGCTCTCCTTCGCACTCCTTCCAAAATCAATCCTGATAACTAAGATACGCCACAACGGTTCGCAAGACGAAATAAACACAAAGAAAGCCAGCGCGATTTAACGCTGACCTTCAATTCAAATAATTCATGATACAAGCACATCGCCCTGGCAAGGCGCGCCGAATAGCCAAACGCTCGACAAAGCTTCTCTATGTAATTTTCTTGATCTTTGTGATAAAGAAGGCTTTCTCGAAATGATTTTCCCATCATTGGGGCTGGGTATAGTAATAGCGTCAGGACAAGAGGGGCCTCGAATGGGATGATGGCAACGGCAAGGTAAATTTAAGCGTGTTATGGATAACGGATAAGTCATTTTTTGTCCCGTCGATCACAAAGCTGATATGAGAGGGGAATTTTATCAAATATCACCCGCACAGGCCATTCCAAATCCACACAGTTTCTAAAGTTAATAGGAGGTTGAGGAAAATCGGCGGCTTCGGCGGCTATGGAAGGTTTTTTAAAATTTAGAACTCCCGTAGTATAACTTAGATTCCTTTAAAGGTCAAAAGAAACATGACACCTCTCGCGTGGAGAAAGCGCGCTACTCGGCAGGGAATAGGCAGTGGATATTTTAGATTTTGCCGGACTTTCCAGATAGTCTAAGAGCGGCGAAGATTTGTATATTTGTGGTGATCACAGACCTTTTTACGTCGTTACTGGATTGCGCCTGGCAGATTGTCCCCGGCGAATTCCTGAAGAGCCAGGCTTAAAAACTTGAGGCCAACCCTGTATACAAAAAAGCGCCCCCTCGTGGAGGGGGCGCTTTGTATTTGATGCGCCTCAAACGAAAACGACGTTACGCCAATTCGACCACGGCGCCGGCGTCTTCCAGCTTTGCCTTCGCGTCTTCGGCGGCTTCCTTGCCGACGGCCTCCAAGATCGCGGTCGGCGCGCTCTCCACCTTGTCCTTGGCTTCCTTGAGACCCAAGGAGGTCATCTGACGCACAACCTTGATGACATTGATCTTCTTGGGGCCGACATCTTTGAGCATGACGTCAAACTCAGTCTGCTCCTCTTCCGGCTCGGCCTCGGCGTCGGGCGCTGCGCCCATCATCGCTACCGGGGCGGCGGCGCTCACACCCAACTTTTCCTCGAGCATGCTCACCAATTCCGAAGCTTCCATCAGTGAAAGCTGACTGATTTCTTCAACTAACTTCTCTAGCTCTGCCATTTTACACTCCTGTTAATTTTTAGTACTTGCTTAGATTGCACTTAAAACGTGATATTTTAAAGTTCCAAGAGGAACATCCTAGGCCGAGGCTTCGGCGGAAGCGCCGCCTTCCTCCAGCTTATCCACATACGCTTGCACGACGTTCATAATCTGGCGGATGCCACTCGCCACGGTTCCCACGACCTGCGTCGCTGGCGCATTGATCGAGCGCAGCACCTGCGCCAACAACTCTTCACGTCCAGGCAGATCCGCAATGGATATGGCCTCTTTTGGCGAGAGATACTTTCCCTCTAAGAAGCCGCCTTTGATCTCGAACGCGCCTTCCGCGGCCTCTTTCGTGAAATCGCGGAAGAGTTTCGCCAGCGGCGGTACCTCCTCGTGACAGAATACTGTCATGACCGGGCCGCTGAATAACCCCTCTGGCGGCGCGATGTCGGCATTCTGTAAGACCTTGCTGATGAGCGTGTTCTTAACGACGAAAATTTCCCCGCCGTTCTCCAGGGCTTTACTGCGCAACCCCTCCATTTGAGGAACCGATAGCCTGGAGTAATTCGCGAATACCATTCCCTTACTGCGTTGTAATTGCTCTTGATACGTTTCGACTAGCTCTTCTTTACGAGCACGTGAAATAGCCAAGTCTCTTCACCTCCTTCCCAATTCATTTATTTGATGAATTTTTACTCAATACCGCAAATAAAAAGTCCTCGCGCCTACCGACGCAAGGACTCTTAGACTCGCTAAGAATGACAGATCTCTGGAGAAGATGTAAACATGAGAGATTTATCATCATTGTCCTACCTGGGCGGGGAAATTAAGCATGCGCATTTATGCGGAGCATTGTGCACACACACCTGCTGTCTTCGGCAGATTAAGTGTTACGTATGGGATTGTTATAGTGCTGAATTCCTTAGACCGTTGTCGCGATTTTTCCCGGTTCCATCTCTAGCGCTTCGAGGCGTTCCACGCGAATGCCAGGCCCCATTGTGGGCGCGATGGTGATGCGGCGCATGTAGACGTTCTTGTTCACGCTGGCTGGCCGGGCGCGGCGCAGGGTATCCATCACCGTCGCCAAATTCTCCATCAGGTCATCAATAGGAAAGCTGACCTTACCGATAGGACAGTGAATATTGCCGGAGCGATCCAGTCGATATTCAACCTGCCCGGCTTTGGCCTCTTCCACTGCTTCCCCCAGATCCTCTGGCGGCACGACGGTGCCCGTTTTCGGACTGGGCATCAAGCCACGCGGCCCCAAGACTCGTCCCAAACGACCCACCTTGGACATCACCTGCGGTACTGCGATGGCCACGTCGAAGTCCGTCCAGCCGTCCATAATCTTCTGAAAGCCCTCATCGGTGTTGATGATGTGATCGGCGCCCGCATCGCGCGCTTCCTGTTCACCTTCACCGGCGGCGAAGACCACCACGCGAACTTCCTTGCCCAGGCCCTTGGGCAACTTGATCATCCCTCGGATATGTTCATCGGCGCGGCGGGGATTTAGCCCGGTGCGAATATGCAACTCGACCGTGCCATCGAACGAGGTATAGCTGACCTCTTTCACCAGTTCGAGCGCCTCGCGAGGGGTGTAATCTCGGTCGCGATCTACTTTTTGACATACTTCTAAGTACTTCTTGTTTCCTTTGGTCATTATCATATCTCCCTGTGGTGTTAACGGGCTTTTACCCTCCCACACAATGCGTCTTAAAAAATTAGTCCCTGATCAAAATCCCCATACTGCGGGCCGTCCCGGCGACCTGCCGTTCTGCGGCCTCGATGGTGTGCGCGTTTAAGTCCTTCATCTTGGTCTCAGCAATCTCGCGCAACTGAGCGGGGGTGATCTTCCCGACCTTATCCCGATTCGGTTCCGAGGACCCTCTGGGCACCCCGGCAGCCTTGCGCAATAGATCCGCCGTCGGCGGCGTCTTCAGGGTGAATGTGAAAGACGAGTCGTGATAGATCGTAATCTCAGCAGGGATGATATCCCCCGCCAGATGGGATGTCTTTGCATTGTATTGCTTGCAGAATCCCATCAGGTTGATGCCGTGCTGGGCTAATGCCGGGCCAATCGGGGGCGCGGGATTCGCCTTACCAGCCGGAATCTGCAACTTCACAACTGCTTTAATTTTCTTCGCCATTTACTTAACACTCCCTATATCTGATTTGCTTCTGTACGTCCCCGATTGCTTTAGGGGAATTTATTTCTCAGGATGCCCTTATGCATCCTCGACCTGCAAGAAGTCAAGCTCGACGGGGGTCTCGCGTCCAAAGAAGGAGACCAACACGCGCACTTTCGCTCGCGCTTCATCAATATCATCCACAACCCCGATGAAATCGGCGAATGGCCCCTCGGTGATGCGCACCTTTTGTCCCAACTTGAAGGTCGCCCGCACTTGCGGCGCTTCCGCTTCCATCTTGCGCAGAATGCTCTGAACCGCCTCCGAACGCAAGGGCGTGGGGCGATTCCCGCCGCCGACGAATCCGGTCACGCCTGGCGTGTTGCGTACAATGTACCAGGAATCGTCCGTCATCCTCATCTGGATCATAATATAACCCGGATAGAGGCAGCGCTCGACGTTGTGTCGTTTGCCGCCTTTGATCTCAATTTCTTCTACCGTGGGGATAACGACCTGATAGATATAGTCTTGCATCCCCATCGATTCAATCCGCAATTCCAGGTTATGCTTGACTTTGTACTCATAGCCAGAATAACAGTGTAGGACATACCAATTTCGTTTCTCGCCAGGGGCATCTTCGACCTCTGGTTCGAATGGTTCAGGCAAGACGCCCAGCAACTCCTCTTCCGTTGGCTCCTCTGGCGCTTCTGCCACGTCCTCCGGGGTTTCCTCCGGCGCTGGATCTGTCGGTTCCTCAAACAGGAAGGGGATTTCCTCCTCTTCCTCCTCCTCAACTCCAAACCGCGAAAAAATCTCCTCCGCCGATAGATCTAAGTCGGGGAGCACGCTGGACTGCGCCTCTGATTCATTAGAAGAATTAGAATCAGGCGTCAGGTGCTGTTCTTCCTGTTGTTCCTCAGTCGGTTGTTCTTCACTCATAGAGGATTAAATCTTTTCGCCTTGATTGATCAATACTGCCGCGCCAAGCAAGGCTGCGATGACTACGACCCCCAGGATGATGAAGAGGATATTCTGTGTGATAATACCACGGAGCAACCAGCCGAAGAAGAAGTCCACGGCCCCCAAGAAGATTGACATCAAAATAGACGCGATCAAGACCAGCTTAGTCATCGTCCAGCCCTCTTCTAGTGTGGGCCAACGTACTTTTCGCAATTCCGCCACGGTGTTTCGGAAATACCGAAGCACCGGGTTCTGATTTTGCACTTTCTTTTTTGAGCTAGCCAAGGCAGCCCTCCCTAATATCTCCTTACATTCTAAAGACACCGCCTTGCTAAAAAAGGCGGTGTCTTTTTCCCTACAAGGCAGGCGAGGCAGGAATTGAACCCGCAACCTACGGTTTTGGAGACCGTTGCTCTGCCAAATTGAGCTACTCGCCTAAATTATAACAGCTCCAGAGTGTTTGGAACTCATAGGTATTATCAACACACCTGAGCCCACGATCAGATTCGAACTGATGACCCCATTCTTACCAAGAATGTGCTCTACCGACTGAGCTACGTGGGCTGGTAAAGTGGGCAGTGAGGGACTCGAACCCCCGAAGGCTTCCGCCAACTGATTTACAGTCAGTCTCCTTTGCCGCTCGGAACAACTGCCCTTAAAGCCGACGGTGGGGATCGAACCCACGACCCTCCACTTACAAGGCGGATGCTCTGCCGTCTGAGCTACGTCGGCGCATTCAGCATTATAACACACCCGCTTGATGGGTCAAGGTCGCTCTCTTCCCGCCGTTCGCAGGCATAAGTATACACAAACCAAAAGATTTGTCAACCGAAAAAATAAGCGGAATTTGGACACGGCAGGTCATTTTCGTTTTACGTTGTTTCTCGCTTGCCAATTGGCAAATTCTGTATCTCGTTATACGATAAGATTGAGGGCCTTTTGGATTTTGCCGGACATCCCCCTCTGTGGCCCTAAAAGCAGCGCGGATGTGCATACTTGTGGGGATCATAGACCTTTTTAGCGAAGTAAGGGATCAAGTGTAGGAGGCGTTGATGGGAAGCGAAGTGTATACGATGCTCACGTTGCATATTCGAGGCAAGGATGAAAACGCGGGAGGCTACCCCGTTGAGGCGGAGATCAATCAGGAGCAAGGGATGTTCAGCGGCGGGCTGTTCCGGCCGGATTTGGCGGCCTTGCGCGCCCTCGAGGGACAGCCAAAACAGTACGGCCTGGATCTTTTCTACGCGCTCATCGACGGGCCGATTCGACGGGCGTATGATACGGCCAGCGGGTACGCCGAGGCGCAGACGGGCGGACGCCTGCGCCTGCGCTTGTGGATCGCTCACGAGGCCGCTGAGTTGCACGCGCTGGCCTGGGAGCGGATGCACTTTATGGCCCAGGGCGATCCCAAGCCGCTGACCACAACGGCCGCGCGCCCGCTCTCCCGCTACATCAGCCTGGAGACGGCGGCGCCCTCGCCCATTTGCGACTATCCGACCCGGATGCTCTTCGCCATCGCCAACCCCGATGATCTGGAAACGTACCGTCTGGCCCCTCTCGATGTGGCTCACGAGGTTGCCAGCCTCTACGAGGCGCTTGGGCCATTGCAGAAGGCCGGCCAGATCGAGCTGGTGATGATGCCGGGCCGGACGAAGCTCCCGGCCAACTTAAGCCATCAGCTCACGGCGGCCGGGATTCAGGTCATCGACAGCAACACCACGTTGAAGCGCCTCACGCAGACGCTGGCGTTTTCGGACTATCACATCCTGCACTTCCTCGGCCACGGGAGTTTCAGTAAGCGACGCAAGACGGCGGCATTGATGCTGGAGGATGACGCCGGTCACGTTCAGATCGTCGAGGATAAGGTGTTAATCGATAAGCTGCCACTCGAATCGCTGCCCCATTTGATTTTCACGGCGTCGTGCGAGAGCGCCCGCCGCGATCCTGGCAACCACAATCCCTTTGTGGGGTTGGCGCCTAAATTGGTGCGCGCCGGCGTGCCGGCCGTTGTCGCGATGCAGGATTTCATTCCTATCACGGCGGCGCGGACGCTGAGCCGGGATTTCTACCGCCATCTACTGGAGCACGGGAGCATCGACCGCGCGTTGGCGCAGGCGCGACGCGCGCTTTATGAGGCCCAAGACAAGACGTGGGCGATCCCCACGCTCTTTATGCAGACGCCGACGGGCCATCTCTTCACGCCGGACCCCATCCGCACGGCGCTGCGGGCGATGGTGCACGACGATATTTTCAATCCCCTGCCGCCCGGCGCGGATTATCTTCCCCTGGATGTGCTGCATTTCTCCGATCAACTGACCTCCTTGGATCTCGCCAATTTGGCGGAGGAACGGGCGCCCAGTCAGGAGATGATGGCCGCCGTCGCCGATATCTTCGCGGAGAGACGCAAAGAAGAGGGCAATGGAGAAAATATGATGGGCGATGCCCGGCCCCGTCGTCCACACGAGGTTAAATTCATCGGCCTGATCGGCGGGCCGGGGATGGGGAAGTCCTTTCAACTGCGCCGCATCGGTCACATGACGGCGCAGCGCTCATTGGCGACCGACGGCGCCCCGACAATTCCTGTCCATATCGATCTCCGAGAACTGGAGCAGGCGACGTGGATCAGCGCTTCTACGATCAGCAACCTTATTTTGGATGCACTTTCGCCTTTTTGGGAGGAGGACAGCTCGCTGCGCCCGGCTCAACTTCTGACCCAGGACAATGGGATCCACTTGCGTATCTTAGTGGATGGCGGCGCGGGCTTGTTGGCCAACCAGCGGGATCGCGCGTGGCAGGCGTTAGATCAATTCGCGAAGCATAATCCGCAGCACGAATACATCATCACTTTGGATGTCGAGAACTTCGATCCGAAGCGCTTGCGTCTCACCAACGTCTTGATCATCCAGCCGTTAACACAGCGCAAGATCAAGGCATACCTGACGCGCGATGCGCAAAATGCCATCGGGCAGGCGCTCTACGCGGCCCTGAAGCGCGCGCAGCTCTTCGATTTGGCCGCGATGCCCTGGCTCCTGATGCGGATGCTAAGCCAGGCGCAGCAGGGGGAGTTCCCGCAATCCCACGTGCAGGTACTGCGTTATTTGGTGGATGATGCGATTGCCGATATCGCGACCGATCGCGGGATGCGCACGCGGGCCGCGCAGACGCTCCACGCGCTGGCCTGGCAGATGCAATCGACTCGCCGGGAGCGTTTGCCTATCGATGAGGCGTTTGAAATTATGAAGGAGGTGCGCGGCAATCGCGGCTACAATTTGGAGACACTCTATCAGGAACTGCTCACGCACGACCTGCTAGATACTTCTGGCGATGAGGGGGTGAGCTTTAACCGGGATAACATCCGCGCGTACTGTTGCGCGCACGCGCTCTTGACGCACCCGGAACGCGTCCGTTTGGTCGATGACATCACGGCGATGTTAGGCCGACATCGTCTGTATCAGTGGTGGCGGGAGCCGTTGATGTGGCTGAGCGGCCTGATGGATGATCCCTCGCAATTGATCAGCCAGGTCCTGCGCGGCGTCGCGCTGAGCGAGGGCGAGTACGTCTTCTTGGCCGCGCAGTGCATCCAGGAGAGCAGCTTGAACCAGCCGCGCAAGCCGGTCGCGAAGACGCTGCGTAACTACATTATCAACGCTCTGATCCTGCGGTTGGATAATCAATTAGAGCTGAACGTCTTCCGGCGCGTGCGGGCCGTGGAAGCGCTGGGCCATCTCCGCGCCGAAGTCGCCCTGCCGCATCTCGTCCGGCTGATCACGGATAGGGTGCGCCAGACGGAGGCTAACCGGTCGCAGTTCGAGTATAGCAGCGTACGTCTGGCCGGGATGTTAGCGCTTCGGGAGATCGTCGATCCGCCCTTTGACGCGCTGGTTGAGTTCTCGCCCTGGCTGGTCGATTTGCTCCTCGCTTGGGAAGCGCGGGATCTGAAAATATTGCAGGCGTATCTGCTGCCCGATGAAGCGGAGGGCCGGGAGATCGACGCCGGCCAACAGGCCTTGGTGGCCTTTATCCTGGGGCACATCCAATCGCCGCGCACTATTGAGTTGCTGATTTCGACCTTCCTCACGCCCGGCCTGGATCAGATGACCTACCGCAACGTCTCCACCGCCTTGACGCTGTTGGATCCGGGCCTCGTCACGGAGCGCGCGATCCTGCCGCTCATCGATCCAGCGCTGGCCGCGAAGCGGATCGCCGCCGGGCGACTCAGCGCGGAGTTGTGGGAGCATCGCGAGAACTGGTACAGCAACCTCACCTATATGATCGGCAAGATCCGCACGCAGAACGAGCGGGCGCGCGCGTTTGTGCTCGCCACGCTGGAATCGCAATCGGACGTTCGGCTGATCGCGCTGGCGATTCAATCCCTGGGTTGGCTGTACGATACGAGTAGCAAGGAGCGCTTTGAGGACATCGCACTGGGGAAGCTCGATAGCCTGAATCTGCCGCCGACGGCCACAGAGACCGCTTATCAGCGGGAGCAGAAAAGGGAAATGGAGCGCTACGTGCAGCGCAAAGCGCTCGAGGCTCTCTACTACATCGGGGATCTGATGACCCTGGCGCGCTTGCAGCATCGCCCCGCCGATTGGCCGCCGGAACTGGAGAGCACGTTCTATCGCACCAGCGAGGCGATCCTGATGCGCCAGACGTCACAGCAGGCGGGGGAAGGATAGGGCGGTTCTGATGAATCGAGAGGATGAATCACCAACAGGGTGTCACCCTGTTGGATCAAAAAGTGGGTATCAGCCTTGCCGCGAAAACCAGAAGGTGATAGCGGCCAAGATGAGCGTCAAAACGCCCAACACCGCCGAGAGTCCCTTAGGCGGGAAGGCGTCACGTTGCCCCCGGTCTTCCGGCGTCTCCGGCGCGGCGACTTCTGGCTCATCAGGAGAGATGGGTAGCACGTCGTCATCCTGCGGGACGATTTCTTCTTCGGCTTCTGTTTCTTCTGTTGCATCCTCGCTTGCGATAGCGATATCGCCGTTCGCTTCCTCCGTGTCGGCCTCCTCTATGGCCGTTATGGCCGTCGCCTCTGGCATAGGTGCGGCGCCGCCGCCCATGCCTTCCTCGCTCTTGTCCGGCACTTCGGAAAGCGCCATCTCTTCTTGAGGCGAGAGGGTTGCCTCTGGGGCCGGCGTGACAGATTGTGTCGCCCCGAATGTCTCCTCTTCCGCCTCCATTTCCACCGGCGCGGTGCTCTCCACCCGCTCTATCGATGCGGCCTCCGGTTGAGGCATCTCACGCGCCAGATCCGTGGCGGGTCGCGCCGGGTTCTGGATGTAGCCCAGCCCCACGGTGATGACAAAGGCGATGGCCGTCAGCGACGTCGCCAGACGCAACAGTAACAGTGGCATACGTCGCGAGCGGAGCGCAGGGGCCTGGGATGGTTTCTTGGCGGCGACCATCGAGGGCGTCAGCAGGTAGTTGCGGGGCGGCGTTTGGAGCGGTACGGCGCGCATGACCTCGCGCGTCATGCGCATCTCCTCCAGCTCCTGGCGCAGGTGCGATTGCTCATCGACCTCGGCTTTCAGCGCCCGCGCCTCGGCTGGGGTGAGTTCGCCATCCAAATAGGCGGAAAGTTGCTCGCCCCATCTCTTTTGTTGTGTATCTTGCACGTTATGGTTCATAGATTTGCCTCCACGTTATTTCCCGTCTTATCCTTTAGACGATAGCGAGGGGGCAAAAGTTCCGCTCGTTCCTGTAATAGATCGCGCATCTTGTGGCGCGCGCGATAAAGACGCGATTTGATCGTTCCCAACTCGACGTCCATCGTCTCGGCGGCTTCCTGATACGAGAGGCCCAGGCGGTCGATTAGCACCAGCACGTGGGCCTGCTCCTCCGGAAGCTGTTCAATCGTCTGCGCTAAGTAATCGCCCAACTCATCCCGCTGCAACGATTGCTCCGGGCGCTCGCCGCCATCGGCCAGGTGGGGATTGGCCTCCTCATCCAGATCGCCGAAATCGTCCCACGAGATGCTGGGCCGGCGCTTGCGGCGACGCAGCTCATCGTAGCACGCATTCGAGACGATGCGCAGGAGCCATGAGCGAAAGGAGCCGCCCCGAAATTGATCCAACGCCTGATAAGCGGAGATAAACGCCTCCTGCGTCGCATCATCCGCCGAGGCCGGATCTTTCATAATGTGATAGGCAAGGTTATAGACGCGGGTCTGGTAGTGCAAGACCAGCTCATTGAAGGCATCTAAATTCCCGCGCTGCGCGGCTGCAATCAGCTCGGTTTCGTCCCAATTTTCCTGTTGGTTATTCATGCTATCCTTTGGTCGAACTGAACGTAAGGACTTGACGAATTTCTGAAATTAGTTATACTTCTCACTACGCCGAAGTGGCGGAATTGGCAGACGCAAGCGACTCAAACTCGCTCGGGCTTTGCTCATGTGGGTTCGACTCCCACCTTCGGCATTATAATGCAAAGAGGACGAATTTCAAAGTTCGTTCTCTTTTTTATTTGGTCCCTCTTGATGGCTCCCCTCGGCGATTTCCTCAATCCACGCGGCGACGCGCGCTGCCGTCCGCTCAATGGCGTCCTCGGTTGTGTCCAGCAGGGTGATGAGCGGCGTCTGCTCCTTCGCATTGGCCTTGAACCAGCGATTGAACGCAACGTGCTCCTCGATGGCCGACTCGCTGCTCTGACGCCACGCCGGGCGCTGGCGCAAGCGCGCGGCCAACGCTGCATCGTCGCAGACGAGCGCCAGGTAGTGGGTGGTCGAAAAATAGCGGCGCTCCACACACGGCTCGATGTTCTCCGGGATGCCGCCGGCGCTGATCAGCAGGATGGGCTTGCCGGCCTGGGCGATGTTCTTGGCGAGCCGTAGCCAGGTCTCGTAAAAGTCGCGGTAGTTGGTCTCCGGCTGATCGAAGGCCGCGCTCCACAGGATATCGCTGTCCAAGACCACGGCCTGTTGCGTCATCCGGGGCAGGTGATGGCCGACCGTGGATTTCCCGCTGCCGCTGGCGCCGCAGAGGATGAGCAGCGGCAGGCGCCGAAAGGGGTGGCGATATCCGCAGGCGGGACAGATGGCATAGGGGCCAGTCAGGTCGATCTCTTTGGCGGCGTCATAATGACCGCACTTGTAGCAGACGTTCATCATTGATTCGGATCTGAATCGGCTGAGCCGTTGCGGAGGAGGCGCTGGAGGATTGACTCCGTCTCTAAGATATGATCGACGGCGAACTCCACGCTCTCTTTCTCTTCCGGCGTTGCGTCGCGGCGCACCAGAATCGTCCGCATCCCGAACTCCGCCGCGGTTTGGAGGTTGCGGGGCTGATCCTCGATGAAGATGCAAGCCTCGCCCGTCGTCCCTAGAATCTCCAACGCCTTCTCGTAGGCCACCGGATAGGGCTTGCCCTGATAGCCGACCGCTCGCACGTCGATGATGTGCTCGAAGTGCGGGCGCACGTCCAATTGGGTGAGAATCCGCTCGGCCCACTCCGTGACGCCGTTGGTGAAGACGGCCTTGCGTGCCTCGAGACGACGCAACATCGCCGCCAGCTCAGGATACGGGCGGAGGTATTGCGTCACATCGACGCGATGCACGGCGGCCAAATAATCATCGATGTCCACGTGAGGATGATGGCGCAACAGGCCGCTCATCGTGGCGCCATAGGCAGTGTAATACTCGTGGCTGAGGGCGCTCGCCGCCTCCAGCGAGATATCGAGGCGCTGATGGATCCATTGCTGGATGTTGCAGCGCACTTCCGCGAAGAGCTGCGAAGCGTCATTGTAGAGCGTATCGTCTAAATCGAAAAGAATGTACTGAATTTTTGTCATATTGTCACTTATTGTCCTCCGTGGGGCTTATTCTACAAGCCAAGGCGAAATACGCAACATAAAATCTTCGTAAGGCCATCTTCCCGGAAGCCTATTGTGGTCGGCATCCCGCCGAGCTATGGTGGATATTCCGTAAAGCGTATTGCGTAATTATATTGTGTATACTCGCGCATCTACTAGTCGAATCTTGCGATTAGTCCATTACGGAATACGAAATACGTTCCCCTTTGTGGCTGGCGTCCCGCCGCGCTGCCATCAGTGCGGCAAGAGACAAAAAAGCACCGAGGCCATGCTTACGGCCTCGGTGCTGGGCGTTGAATGCGAGTCGGCTTAATCGATTTCGTCGTGGAGCGGCAGGGCGACCAGGCCGCTGACGATTTTGGGGTAGAAGTCGGTCGATTTTTGCGGCATCTTCTCGCCGGCCTGGGTGCAGGCGCGGACGTGCTCGATGCGGGTGGGATTGAGGAGGAAGAGGAAGTTGGCTTCGCCGCTGTCGACGGCCTCGAGGCCCTCCTCGGCCTGGCGGAGGTAGTTGAGGTTCTCTTTCTGGGCGATGCTCTCTTTACTCAGGCCCATCACGTGCTCTAAGATGACCTCGTGGAGCACAGCGACATCTAACGCGCGCCAGTTCTCGTCTCGATCCGGCGTAAGTTCGTCCATTGTCCCCAAGGATTTGAGCGTGAGGAGGGTGAAGTCGCCATCGTAGAAGCCGAAGCGGGGATGCTCCGGCGTCGCCTCGGCCAGCCTGGCCTGGAGCGCGGCGTAATCCGCCACGGCCTCGACCTCGAAATAGGGCTGGAGGGCGGTCAGCAGTTCGTCGCTTTCCTGCTGCTGATACGAATGGATGAGCCGGTGGGTCGGCAGAATGACTAGGCCGGGATCGCTCATACTGACGAAGGTGGCCATCACGTAGTTGAACGCGGCGGTGGGCGGCGCGTCAGGATGCTTTTCGCGCATCTCGTCACGGTAGTTGAGAGCCGTCTCGTAGCGGTGGTGCCCATCGGCGATGACGAGGTTCACTTTCGGCGCCATTTCATTGACCACGGCGTTGACGATCTCCTCGTCGTCGATGACCCAGAAGGCCTGCTCTACATTCGGCTCGATGACCTGCTCGTGGAGCAGGCCGGGCATATGCGAATCTAGGTAGGGTTTCAGCAGGGCGTTGACGCGATTTTCGGCGTCGGGGTAGAGGATGAAGATGTGGCCCCACGCGGTCTCGGTGGCGCGCGTCAGGTTGAGCCGGTCGATTTTGGGGCCGCTGAGCGTGCGCTCGTGCGGTAGGATAACGCCCTCATCGAAGCCGGTCAATTCCAAGGCGGCGGTGAGGCTGCGGCGCGTGTACTCGGCGCCGTCCGGCGTGCTGAAGGTCTGCTCCAGCACGTAGAGCACCGGTTTCGCTTCGCGGATCATCGCCTCTTCCGCCTGCCAGGTTTCCATATAGCAGCGGGCGCGGGTGTAGACGTTGTTCTCCGGCGTGTCCGGCGTGCGGATGCCCTGGATGATGCGGCAGAAGTTGTAGGGGTTCAGCTCGTAATATTCGGCCTGCTCGGCCTCGTGGATGCGATCATACGGCATCGTGATGACCTCAGAGAGGTCGCAGAATTTTTGGGGATTGTACCGTAATCCACGGAAGGGTTTGATTTTTGCCATTGTTTCTCCTTAGCAAATGAGCAAATAACAAATCAGCAAATGGACAAATCAGCATTAGAGGAGTAGGGAGTAAGGGAGTAGGGTGAGAAATTTTCTCCGTCAGCTTCAGGTCAGGTAGTGCTTGGCGAGTTTGACCAATTCGTCGCCGATGCGGGCTTGCGATTCCTTGGTGGCGGCGCCGATGTGGGGCGTCGCGATGACGTCGGCGCGCTCGACGAGTTGGCGCAGAAGCTTGCTCTTCGGCGGCTCCTCGGAGTAGACGTCCAGCGCGGCGCCGGCCAGATGGCCGCGATCCAACGCTTCGTAGAGCGCGGCCTCATCGACCACGCCGCCGCGCGCGGCATCGATTACGTAGGCGCCCTCTTTCATCTGGGCGAATTCCTCGATGCTGAGCAGATGATGGGTCTCCTCGGTGTGGGGCAGGTGTAGGGTGACGTAGTCGGCTTGCGCCAACAGCTCATCCATCGGGGCGGTGTCCTCGCTCTCGACGTAGGGATCGTAGGCAATCACGGTCATGCCCAGCGCTTGGGCCTTCTCGCCGACCAATTGCCCGATCCGCCCGTAGCCGATGATACCCAGCGTCTTGCCGGCCAGCTCAGTGCCCTTGAGTTGCTTCTTATCCCAGCGCCCGGTCTTCATCGAGGCGTCGGCGCGGGAGATGTGGCGGGCCAGGCCGAACATCATGCCCAGGGCCAATTCGGCGACGGCGTTGGAGCTGGCGGCGGCGGTGTTGCGCACGTCGATGCCATGATCGCGCGCGTAATCCACATCGATGTTATCGAGCCCCACGCCTCCACGCATAATGACCTTGAGGTTGTCGGCCTTGTCGATCAAGGGCGCGCGAACCTTCGTGCGGCTGCGCACCACCATCCCCTCGTACTCCCCGATGACCTCCGGCAGTTCCTCGGCGGTGATCGTATCGCGGATATCGACCTCAACACCCAACTCGCGGATTTTCTCAATTGCAGATGCGTCAACAGGATCACAGATAAGCAGTTTTGCCATAATTTTCTCCTTGTGGTGAGTTGCAAGTTAAAAGTTACAGGTTGCAAGTTTTTGCTCTCGCTCCCGGAAGACCTGCGCCAATCGCGCAATCTAACTTGTAACTTTCAACGTTGAACTTTAAACCTTTAACTTAACCCCAAAATGTCATCGATCTGATCTAACAGCCACTCGACGTCTGCGACCTGGAGATCGCCCATGTGCGCGATGCGGAAGGTCTTCTCGCGGAGCTGCGAGCCGTAGCCGTTGGAGATCATCGCGCCGCGCTCGGCCAACGCGGCGTTGAGATCAACCACGCTGATGCCCCGGGTGTTCTTCACGGTGGTGACGGTGTTGGAGAGATAGTTCTCATTGGGGAAGAGCGCGAAGTGTTCCCGCGCCCAGGCGCGCACCACGTTGGCCATATCGATGTGGCGCTGCCAGCGGTTGTCCAGTCCTTCCTCCAAGATGGCGTCCATCTGCGTATTGAGCGCTTGGAGCAGGCTGATGGCCGGCGTGGCCGGGGTCTGGTCTTTATCGTACTTCTTGAGGTAGGTAAGGAAATCGAAGTAGTAGCCGTGATTGGGCACTTGCTTGGAGCGCTCGATCATCCGCTCGCTGACGGCGGCCACGGCGAAGCCCGGCGGCAGCGCGAAGCACTTCTGTGTACTGGAGAGCGCGACATCCAGCCCCCAAGCATCGAATTCGATCTTGGCGCCGGCCATCGCGGAGACGGCATCCACCAAAACGACGGTGTGAGGAGACTTCTCATTGACTAAGGCGGCGATCTCCTTGAGGGGATTCATCACGCCGGTGGAGGTCTCGTTGTAGGTGACGGTGACAGCGTCGTACTCGTCTTTGCTGAGCGCTTCATCGACCATCTCCGGGGTGATGGCCTCGCCCCATGCCACGTCGATGCGGTCGGCGGGGACGCCATTCACGACGGCGATCTTGTGCCAGCGGTCGGAGAACGCGCCGCACGTCGTGACCAGCGCCTTCTTCCCGGGGCGGACAGCCTGGCGGATTGCGCCTTCCATCACGCCGGTGCCGGAGCTGGTGATGAGGAAGACGTACTGATCAGTGTAGAGCAACTTCTCCAATTTGAGACGCACCTCTCGATGGAGATCAGAGTAGTCCGTGCTCCGATGGCCGATCATGGGGGCCGCTTGCGCCTCTAAAACCTCGTCACGCACGTGGGTCGGACCGGGAATAAACAGCTTTTTGTACATTTAGATCCTCCTGGGATTTAGCTAAGTGAATAGAGTTGATCCGTGATCATCACGCCACAAGATGTTAGACATCTTACCTTATAGTATAGGATAAAAAGGAGGATCTGTTAAAGTGCTGATAATACTGTTATGCTTGTGATGATTTGCGTATCTGCGGAGAACAATTTTTCGCGCGGCCGGCTGCGCTCAATTGTCGGCAGATGTTAAATCCGTGGTGGAGAGCGCGGTCTCGTGGATGGCGCCCTCCTCGCGGGCGACGCGATAGGCCGTGGCCCCTGTGCGCGAGCTGAGGACAGCGTGCAGCTCGCCATCCACAAAATGAAGCGCCGCGCCGTCATCCAAGGCGTAGCCGGGGGCGAGGTGCTCCTCGCGCACCAGGCGATGATAGCTGGGGCGGCGATCTGGCTCTGTGTCATAGTGGGGGCAGCAACTGCCGGGCAGGAATCCCAGGCAGGGCAGCGCAGTCAACGCGCCCGGACTCGAATCGGTGACGCCGCTTTCGAACCAGCAGATGGCGCCCGCGCTCAGGCCGGCCAGCACGACGCCTGCCTCCCACGCCTGGCGCAGGATCACGTCCAGCTCCCAGGCGCACCACAGGGCTAACATACTCTTCGTGTTGCCGCCGCCCACATAGAGCACATCCTTCTCCAGCAGGAAGTCGGCGAGATCCGCCGTGGGCAGCCGGAAGAGCGAGAGATCGCTCGGCTCCGCGCCCAGCGCCGCGAAGGAACGGTAAAATTTGACGAGGTATTCCATCGATTCGCTGCCGGCCTGCGGCAAGAAGCAGACCTTGGGCCGCGCTTTCCCCACCTGCTTGAGAATGTAGCGATCTAAAATCGGATCATCGGGATCAAGCGAGAATCCGCCGTGTCCCATCGCGATGATGTGAGTGGTCATTGGGTTACTCCTTGTGGTCTGTTGGCCTTTCAATATTAAATCCTCCAAGTCCCGTCCCCGGGGCGCCCCATGGAGTCTCATGGAGCGGCATGCTCTGCCTTCGACGCCCCCGAGACGGGGGCTGGGAGCGGATGCTCACACCACCAATTTCCCCTCCAGCACGATAACGGCCTGCCCCTCCAGGAAGACGCGATCCTTTGCCTCCCCCTCGCCCAGGCGGATGCGAAGCTCGCCTCCGCGCGCGGAGGCTTGATAGGCGAACAACTCGCGCTTGTCCAGGCGCTCGGCCCAGTAGGGCGCCAGCAGCGTGTGCGCCGATCCGGTGACGGGGTCCTCGTCGATGCCGACGGCGGGTGCGAAGAAGCGCGAGACGAAGTCATAGGGCGTGTCGGGATCGCCGGGCGCGGTGACGATCAGCCCCTGATAGGCGGCCATGCTCGGCGCGTGGAGCAGCGCCGCAAAGTCGGGCCGGAGCGCGCGAATATCCTCCGCGCGCTCAAAGTGGAGCAGCAGCTTACGATCCCCGGCGCCGTAGGCCGCCATCCGCGCCTGGGTGATGCCGAGAGCTTCCAGCACGTCGGGCGGGGGCGCGCACGCGAGCGGCGGCTCTAGCGGGAAGTCGAGCAGAATCGCGCCGTCGTCGGTGCGCCGGGCGATGAGATCGCCGCTCAACGTTTGGAAGGTCACCTGCGGCGCGGCAACTTCGACCGCGTTGAAGAGCACGGCGGCGGCCGAGAGCGTGCCGTGGCCGCAGAGTCGCACCTCGACCTGCGGGGTGAACCAGCGCAGCAGGAAGGTCTCGTGTTCCACCCAGGGCTGGCGCCCGCTGCGCAACAGAAACGCCGTCTCGGAGAGATTCATCTCTGCCGCAATGGCCTGCAATGTGGCGTCGTTGTAGGGCCGGGGGAGCAGGCAGACCGCCGCCGGATTGCCCTTGAAGGGCACAGGGCTAAAAGCATCAACTTGATACAGGGGTAGCTTGGTCATTTTTCCTCCTAGCGCAACCCTTAAAGCTGATTTGACTTGTCCCAACCCTTGCGAAGGCACGCGATATCGTTTCGGTAGAGGTGTGTCTGCAATTCAAGAAATATTCTCAACACAAACTCTGCCGCAACCTTCGCAAGGTGAAGTTTACGTTGAGCGCGTGAGAAGCGCCACCGTCTCGACGTGGTAGGTCTGGGGGAACATATCCACCGGCTGCACCCATGCTAAGGCATAGCCGTGGCGCACCAGCCGTTGGGCGTCGCGGGCAAAGGTGGCGGGATCGCACGAGACGTAGACGATGCGCGCCACGCCGTACGCGGCTATCGCGTCCAACACCTCGCGCTCCAGGCCCGTGCGCGGCGGATCGATGACGATGGCGTCGAGCGGCGCCTCGATATCCGGCAACACGTCGGCGACCAGGCCTTCGTAGATGTCGACGTTGTCGGCATCGGCCAGGTTGTGCTCCGCGTCGGCGGCGGCTGTGGGATAGGCCTCGACGGCGATCACGTGCTCGGCCTGCTCACAGAGAAAGGCGGCGAACATCCCGATGCCAGAGTAGGCGTCCAACACCCGCTCGTGTCCTTGCAGCTCAAGCGCCTCCAGCACCAGCTCGATCAAGCGCTCGGCCTGGGGCGTGTTCACCTGGTAGAAACTCGTGGCGGAGATGCGGAATTCGCGGTCGTGGAAGCGCTCGACGATGTAATCCAGCCCGATCAACGGCGCGATGGCGACATCGTGCCGAATTTGCACAATCGAGACGGGATAATCGACGTGCAGCGCGGGCGATTCCTCTTCCTTCGCCTGGAACGCGATCATCAGGTCATCTGTGCGGACGCCGGCGCGCAGTTCCATCAACTCCAGCTCTGGATAGCGCATATCCAACATCGAGAGCAGTTGGCGCAACAGCGGATCTAAGATCAGGCAATCATCGACGGGATAGACGTCGTGGCTACTGCTGGCGTAAAAGCCCAACCGCCCGACCTCGTCGGTGCGGAAGAGCGCGTGGTTCCGGTATTCCCAGCCCGTCTCGTCCGGAATCGGCTCATAGACCGGCGGCGCATCGAACTTCCCGATGCGCTCCAACTGATCCATCACCACCAGGCCCTTGATGCGCGCCTGCACCTGCGGATCGATGTGCTGCCACTGACATCCACCGCACTTCCCCGCCCCGAAGTAGGGACACGGCGGATCGACACGCGCGGGTGACGGCGCGATCACCTCCAACAGCCGCGCCCGCCCATAGTGGTTGTGATCCTCCACCAGCTCCACGCGCACCACCTCACCGGGAATCGCATACGGCACGAAGATCGCGCGTCCCTCATGGCGTCCAATCGCATCGCCCCCGTGCGCCATCGCATCCAATTTCATCTCAAAACGCTCGCCCATAAGCCTCCTCGCAAAAAACAGTCCAAAGTCGAAAGTCCAAAGTCCAAAGTCGAAAGCTTTCACGCTTGCTTTGTGTCCTATTATACGCACGAAACCCAAAAGGCGAAAACAGCCTGATCAAACCTTTTATAGATGAGGTTGTCAAAATGATTGGTTATGGTATACTTCGCATCAGGTGATCACGGACTGATGCGAATGCTACGGTCGGTCGGTTTTCGAGACAAAAGGAGTTAAGAGAGTGTTAGATAGAGCAGAAAAACAGGAAATTATCGAGGAGTACGCTCGCACGCCAGGAGATACGGGCTCGCCCGAGGTACAAGTTGCAGTTCTGACGACCCGCATCAAGCAGTTGACCGAGCACTTAAAGACGCACAAGCATGATGAGACATCACGGCTCGGTTTGTTGAAGATGGTGGGCAAGCGACGGCGACAGCTTCGTTACCTTCAGAATAAAGATATCAACCGTTATCGCACTTTGATTCAACGTCTTGGACTCCGTAAGTAACGACGCGATTCGTTTGTTTTTAGTGATGTAATGATAAACGAGTAGATGCGGGATTTCCCCCATCTACTCGTTTGCCTGTAACAGAGATTTAGCGCCCGCGCGCCTTTGTCAGTAAAAGGAACGCGGCGTGCATTGTAATCTATAGCCGTATATCTATTCTTTAGCCGGTTGAGCTGGCGCGCAGCGAAGGTGAGGAATTGGTGTTTGCGGTGCAAGTTGATGTGGATGCGCTTGCACAACAGATCCCAGTTTCTAACCTTCCTCCGGCCACGCGAGACCGAACAGGAGGTTAGTTGTGTTTGATGAACATACTTTTAGTACGACGTTAGGTGATCAAGAGATCACCCTTTCCACGGGCAAAATTGCTCGTCTGGCCGGCGGCGCCGTCCTCGCGAAAAGCGGGGAGACGGTCTTGCTGGCGACGGCGACGATGTCCGATCCCCGGGAAGGCATCAGTTTCTTCCCGTTGACTGTGAACTTCGAAGAACGGCTCTACGCCGCCGGCCGGATCCCCGGCTCATTCTTCCGCCGCGAGGGGCGCCCCTCTGAGAAGGCGATTCTGACCAGCCGATTGATTGATCGCCCGCTGCGCCCGCTGTTCCCCAAGGATATGCGCAACGAGGTGCAAATTATCGTCACGCCGCTTTCCCAGGGCGAAGAGGAACACGCCGACGTCTTAGGCGTGATCGCCTCTTCGGCCGCGCTGATGATCTCCGACATTCCCTTCGACGGCCCGGTGGCCGCTGTGCGGATTGGTCACATAGATGGCGAATTGATCATCAACCCGACCATCAGCCAGATGAAGGAGAGTTTGTTGGATCTGCGCGTTGCCGGCAGTAAGGACGCCATCATCATGGTCGAGGCCGGCGCGGAAGAGGTCGATGAATCGCTGATGATCGATGCGTTGGAGTTGGCTCACGAGTCGATCCAGGACGCCATCCAGGTGCAGGACGAGATGCGCGCAGCAGTCGGCAAGCCCAAAAAAGACGATTATCCCCGCTTTGGCACGCCGGAAGCCTTGGTTGAGAAAGTCGAGGCGATGACCACAGATCGTCTGCGCACTCTGCTGCGAGAGACGGAACTCAAAGAAGATCGGGACACCGCACTCGCCGAGGTCGAAGCCGATGTGAAAGCATCGCTGGCCGAAGAAGCCGAGGCCAATGAATGGACCGAGGGCGATATCCGCGACGCTTTCCACGACGTGTTCAAGAAGGTTGTGCGCGAGCGCATTTTGAACGATAACGTCCGCCCCGATGGCCGCGATCAACGCACCATCCGCGCGCTGGATGCCGAGGTGGGGCTGATGCCCCGGCCACACGGCACCGGTCTCTTCACCCGTGGCGAGACGCAGGTGTTGAGCCTGGCCACGCTCGGTATGCCGGGCGAAGAGCAGATGCTGGACGATCTCTTTCCAGAAGAAACCAAGCGTTATATTCACCACTACAACTTCCCGCCATTCTCCACGGGCGAGACCTGGTTTTTGCGCGGGCCGCGCCGCCGCGAAATCGGGCACGGCGCTTTAGCCGAACGGGCGTTAGAGCCGGTCCTGCCGGCGCAGGACGAGTTCCCCTACACCATCCGCGTGGTCAGTGAGGTCATGGCCTCGAACGGCAGCACCTCGATGGCCTCAGTGTGCGGCAGCACGCTCTCGCTGATGGATGCGGGCGTGCCGATCAAAGCGCCGGTAGGCGGCATCGCGATGGGCCTGGTCAGCGACGGCGAGCGTTATCGCGTCCTGACCGACATCCAGGGGTTGGAAGATCACTTGGGCGATATGGACTTCAAGGTCACCGGGACGCGCAAAGGCGTCACCGCCCTCCAGATGGACATCAAAATCAAGGGCGTGACCCGCGCGATCCTCACCGAGGCGTTGGAGCAGGCCAAGGAAGCCCGCTTACAGATCTTGGACGTCATCGAAGAGACGATCCCCGAGCCGCGCGCCGAACTCTCCACCTACGCGCCCAAGATGCTCACGATCAAGATCGATCCCGAGATGATCGGCTTGATTATTGGGCCTGGCGGCAAGAACATTCGCGCCACGCAAGATAAGTTCGACGTTAAAATCGACGTTGAGGAAGATGGCACGGTCTTCGTGGCCGCCGAGTCGGGCGCCGGCGCGCAAGAGGCCCTCGAATACATCCGCAGCATTACCACGCCACCGGAAGTGGGTAAGATCTACACCGGTCGCGTCGTGCGCATCACCGACTTCGGCGCCTTCGTGGAAATCTTGCCCGGCACCGATGGCCTGATGCACATCTCCCAGCTCTCCGATGAGCACGTACGCAGCGTCGAGGACGTTGTCAACGTGGGCGACGAGGTGTTGGTGATGGTCACCAACGTCGGGCGCGATAATAAGATTCGCCTCTCCCGCAAGGCCGTCATCAACGGCTGGACGTTGGAAGAGGCCCGCGAGGATGATCAGCCGAAGCGTTCTTCGCGCGGGGGTCATTCCCCGCGCCGTCGCTAACCGGCGATTGAGATCACAAGGAGATAGATCGAGATGGAAGAACAATCCAAGATGAAGGTATTGGCAGAATCCGAGAACTACACAGTGTGGGTCTCTCAAGAACCAGACCAGGAAGAAATCTATCACATCGAGCTAGGCAACACCACCTATCACCTCTTTCCAGATGAATGGGAAGAACTTGCTCGCATGATTTTGGAAGCCGTTCGTTAACCAACGACAGTCAACAACAAGTCAACTTCAAACAGCGCACGGGGTGAAATGCCCCGTGCGCTTTCATCTACCGCAGAGCGATGGCGTTTTATGATATAATTATAATGAAAGTCCGGTATAATGTAGATGTGACGCTACCTGACGCCTTTTCCTCGAAAAATCACTTATTGTTGGGAGATTTATTTTCTTGGAACGGCCTTATCGGGAGGAACTATGAGCAGGATTGATGATCAAGAATTTGATGCTGCGATGGCTCATCTAGATCAGGCATGCCAACAATGGCCCAATTCGACGGAGTACCGGGCTTGATCGTTGTCACACCAGTTGGATTAATAGCAAAATAGTGGATCATATTGTATGATAAAGTTAATAGGACGTTACGTTATGGGATATTGGAACACGTATGTTGTTGGACCTGTGAGGGTAAAATTATGGCGGTACCATTGAACAAATTCACGCCGGAAGCACAAGAGGTCCTGCGATTTGCGCAGATGGAAGCTTCGCGCATGCGACACGCCACGATTGGGCCTGAGCATATCTTATTGGGCATCCTCCTGGAGGGCGAGGGGATCGCGGGGCGCGTCCTGCGCGATATGGGACTCCGTCCCGGCAAGGCGCAACAGACCGTCGCGCGCCTTTCAAGCTCGCCCCCCCTGCGCGCCTCAGAGCCGGAGCTACGTCAGAGCACCAAGTACCTGATCCAAATCGCATTAGAGGAATCGCAGCGGCGAGAAAGCAGTGCTGTGGATACGCAGCATCTTCTGCTCGCGCTTCTGCGCCAGCAAGAGGGCGTCATTCTCGCGGTGCTGACGCAGGCGGGACTTTCGGTTAAGACGATTCGACGGCGGTTGGAGCGATTTATGCCCGTGCATCCCGGCGGAGAGTCCTCCGCGTCGAGCGCATCACCGCGGAGATCCAAGCAGGCCAGCACGCGCAAAAAAGAAACCATCTTGACCCAAGTGGCGATGGATTTAACGCAGATGGCCGAGGAGGGACAGTTAGATCCCGTTATTGGACGCTATAAAGAGATCGAGCGCGTGATTCAGATCCTCGCGCGACGCACCAAGAACAATCCCGCCTTGATCGGCGAGCCGGGCGTCGGCAAGACGGCCATCGTCGAGGGGTTAGCGCAACGCATCATTTCCGGCGGCGTGCCCGGCCCGGTGCTGGGCAAACGCCTGATTCAATTGGACATCGGTTCCCTGGTCGCAGGCACGATGTATCGCGGCCAGTTCGAAGAGCGCTTGAAGAAGGTGCTCCAAGAATTAAAGGATAGCAACACCATCGTCTTCATCGATGAGGTGCACATGCTGGTGGGGGCCGGCTCCGCCGGCTCATCCATGGATGCCGCTAACATCCTTAAGCCCGCGTTGGCCCGGGGCGAGCTTCAATGCATCGGGGCGACGACGCTGGACGAATACCGCAAACATATCGAATCGGACGCGGCGTTGGAGCGCCGCTTCCAACCCGTGCTGGTCAATGAGCCAGCGGTGGAGCAGACCATCAAGATTCTGCGGGGCATCAAGCACGCTTACGAGCAACATCACAACCTTCATATTAGCGATGCGGCCATCGAGGCGGCGGCCCGCCTCTCCGCGCGCTACGTCACCGAGCGCAACCTGCCCGACAAAGCCATCGATGTGATGGATGAGGCGGCGTCGCGCGTGCGGATGTATAAATCGCCCACGTCGATCAAGCTGCGCGAGGTCTTCGAAGAGTTACAGGACGTGCGCCTCAAGCACGCGCAACTGCGGGCCGCGAATAAATTCCAGGAGCTGATCCCGCTAAAGGCCGAGCGGCGCACACTTGAGAGTCAGATGGCTGAGTTGCGCAATACACAGGACGAGCAGGATGAGGATTTGATCGTCACGGCGGATGATGTGGCCGAGATTATCGCGATGTGGACCGGCATTCCCATCGTGCAACTTGCCGAGGCGGAATCCGAGCGGCTCCTGGAGATGGAATCCGAATTAAAGCGCATCATCGTCGGTCAGGACGAGGCTATCAAGGCAATAGCCAAGGCCGTGCGGCGCGCGCGCGCGGGACTCAAAGACCCACGTCGGCCCATCGGGTCCTTCATCTTCTTGGGCCCGACGGGCGTGGGCAAGACGGAGCTATCGAAGGCGCTGGCGCAGTTCCTCTTTGGTAGTGAGGACGCGCTGATCCAACTGGATATGTCGGAGTTTATGGAGCGGCACACGGTAGCGCGGTTGGTCGGCGCGCCGCCGGGATATGTGGGCTACGATGACGCCGGCCAGCTTACGGAGGCCGTCCGGCGGCGACCTTACTCCATCGTCGTCTTCGACGAGATCGAGAAGGCGCATCCCGATGCGTTCAATATGCTCCTCCAGATCATGGAGGAGGGCATTTTAACCGACGCGCGCGGGCGCAAGGTCGATTTCCGCAACACGCTCATCATCCTCACCTCCAACGTGGGGGCCGAGGATATCTTGCGGCAGGAGAAGATCGGGTTCGCCGGTCATCAGATGGATAACGAGGCGCTCGATTACAAGGAGATGCAGACGCAACTGATGAAGCGCTTGCGCAAGCTCTTCCGGCCCGAATTCCTGAATCGCGTCGACGAGGTTATGGTTTTCCGCTCCTTGAGCCAGGTGGACATCCGCGCTATCGTCAACCTGGAATTCGCAAAGGTTCGAGTGCGCGTGCAAGAGAATGACCTCGATCTGATGCTGACCGATGCGTCGCGCGATTGGCTCGTCGAGCACGGGTACAGCAAGGAGTACGGCGCGCGTCCGCTCAAGCGGCTGATTCAGAAGGAGATCGAGACGCCGCTCTCCGATGCGCTGCTCAGCGGGGAGTTCCAGGCCGGCGATACGATCCGCATCGACGTCGAGGACGAGGAGTTGGTCTTCGAACACGCGGAAGAGCCGGAGATGGTGATCGAACTTTAGCACACAGAACTCACATCCAAAGGGGCCACATCGCAAGATGTGGCCCCTTTTAGCATTCGTTCGTAGTCAAACGCGAAATAAAATGGCGCGCCGCGTCATTCCTCTGCTGGCGCAGCCTCCGAGCGGGGATGGGCGTGCGTGTAAGTATCGCGGGCGTGGGCCTGGGTGATATGCGTGTAGATCTGCGTCGTCGCCAGGTTCTCGTGGCCCAGTAGCTCCTGCACCACCCGCAGATCCGCGCCGCCCTCCAGCAGATGCGTGGCGAAGGAGTGACGCAGCAAGTGCGGCGTCACCGTCTGATCCAGACCGGCAGCCTCGCCGGCTTGACGCACAATCTCGCTGACGGAGCGCGCGGAGAGCCGATTCCCGAATCGATTGAGGAAGACCGCGTCGGTGGCGCGCTTGCCGATCTGTTGGGGGCGCCCCTTCTCGACGTAGGCGCGCAGGACGGTCAGCCCCACGCGGCCTAAAAGCACGATCCGCTCCTTGTTCCCCTTGCCAGTGACGCGAATCTCAGCGGCCGGCCAATTAATATCGCGCAGATCCAACCCGGCAAGCTCGCTTACCCGCATCCCGGTAGCGTAGAGCGTCTCCAAGATGGCGCGATCTCTCAGCCCCTGGGGCGAGGCCGGATAAGGGACGGAGAGCAACTGCTTGACTTCCTCCACTGTGAGGAAGCTCGGCAATCGCGAAGGCAGGCGCGGCGCGTGGATGCGACGGAATAGGTTCTGCGACCACGCCCTGGAACGAACCAGGAAATCGCCGAACGCGCGCAGCTCGAAGACCCGCCGTGCGATGCTGGCCCGCACATAGCCGCCCGCCGATAACTCCGCGAGATAATCGCGCAGTAACTCCCGCGTCAACCCGTCCAGCGTTGTCACATCCTCCTCCACCTGGCAATAATCCAAAAATTGCCCGATGTCCGTTCCGTAGTTCTTCACAGTATAGGGCGATGCGCCCTCGCGCTCCAAGGCGTCGAGATACTGCTGCAACCAACGTCGCACAACTGCCTCCCCATGATCTCAATACAAAAAGCGGCTGCATCGTCATCGCAGCCGCTTAGAATTGTTCAGGTTGCCTACCCGGATACCGCTTCCTCCACAATTTCCTCTTCTTCTGCCACCTCGCGTCGCTTCTTCAGCATATCGCGGACGTGGAGGATATTCGCGATATGCAGTTGGTGGCTGGCGATGCCCAACGGCACGCGCTCCAGACCGCAATCCTCCAGGGGGATTTTCCAGATCTGTCGCCGATCCATATTCTTTTCGAGCGCTTTTTCCGCTGTCTTGTAAACGCACATCAGGTAATCGATGTAGCGGTCGATCACGATGTCAATTTCGCCGCGCAAGATGACCTCGCCGTGCCCCTGGATGATCGTCTCCGGTTCCAACGCCTTGATGCGCTGCAACGTCGCCATCTCCGTGTCCCAATCCCCTTGCGCGATGATGGGAATCGCCATCACGGCATCGCCGGAGATCAACACCCGTTCTTCTTCGTAGAAAACGCCCGTGTTATCGAGTGTGTGCCCCGGCAGGTGAATGAGCCGAAACGTCTTTTCTCCGGCCCGAATCAGGAAATCCCCTTCACTGTACGTGATGGTCGGAATCCGCAGTTCCACATCATCAAACGCCGGATTATTTCGCCGCGCTTCTTCTAACGACGCCTGGCCCACCTCCAGCAACTTCTGGCGACACAATTCGTGCGAGATCAAGTCCAGTGTCTTAGGGAAGGCATCCATCCCATAGACGTGATCCATGTGGTGATGGGTCAGAATCAGCGAGTGAAAATCCAACCCCGTGCGCCCGGCGAGAAAGCGCGCGATTTGGCGGGCTTCATTTGGAAAAGGTAAAGCATCCACCACGACGAGTCCGTCTTTGGTCAAGATAGCGGTAGAGTTTACCAAGGCATAGCGATCGCTGGTGAAGAGATAGATTTCTTCCGTTACCCGTTCCCAATACATTTAGACCCCCAAAAGCTCTGAGATAAAAAGAGCGCCTCATTTCAAATCAACCAATTCCTCAAGATGAGACGCCTTTTGATAGATTTTTATAGACTTCTAGAGCATAACACAGGGAATATATAAAGTCAAGATAACTTTACATAATACATTTAGGCTCATATAGGGAATTGGGTGAAAGATTGGGGATGAATTTGGCTCGGGGCGGGCGAGGACTAAA
>CAZCAI010000031.1:19731-33991 GCA_964496595.1 uncultured Anaerolineales bacterium | reverse complement strand
CGCAGCGCCTCTCGAAGGGACTTTAGTCGCTGACAGAGTGTAAACCTAATTATCCCGGAAAATGAACCATCCCGAAAAAGCTGTTTGTTCTATGAGAGACGGAGGGCACGGAGAATGGAAGCGCAACAACCTCCGTGCTCTTTGTGTATCTGCGATGAAATCTTGATCTATAGCGATCCCCAGGAGGAATTTGATGCCACCGTTACCCGATTGGAATAATCCAGAGGTGTTCGAGCGCGGCAAGGAGCCGGCGCATGTCTCGCTGGCGCCCTACGCGGATGAGGTGACCGCGCTGGAGGCCGGCGCTTCGCCCTACATTCACCTGCTCAATGGGCCGTGGGCCTTCCATTGGGCGCCGAATCCCGCAGCCGCGCCGGAGGATTTTTACCGACTGGACTTCGATGCGGCGGATTGGGACGAGATTCCGGCGCCGAGTAACTGGCAATGCGAGGGCTACGGCACGCCAATCTACACGAATGTCCGCTATCCTTTCCCCGTCGATCCGCGCCTGGAGGCGGCCTTTGAGAAGATGCACGCCGCTGGCGATCATGACGATCTGCTGACGCTGCGGATGCCGCCAGAGGCGTTCGAGATACCGCTCCGTGTGCCAGAGGACGAGAATCCTACGGGGTCGTATCGAAGGCGCTTCCGGGTTCCGGCGGCGTGGACGGGGCTGTCGCTCCGGCGGCAGCTCTTCCTCCGCTTCGAGGGCGTCGATTCGGCGTGCGAGGTGTGGCTCAATGGCGCGTTCGTCGGCTACAGCCAGGACAGCCGCCTGCCCGCTGAGTTCAACATCACGGAGCGGGTGCGCTGGGGCGAGCAGAATTTGCTGGCGGTGCGGGTCTATCGCTGGTCGGATGGCAGTTATCTGGAGGATCAGGATTTTTGGCGGCTCAGCGGCATTTTCCGGGATGTGATGCTCTGGTCGGCGCCGACGGTGCATCTGTGGGATTTCACGGTCACGACGGCGTTGGACGCGGACTATCGCGACGCGGTGTTGGGCGTGCGCGCGACGCTGCGGAACGCCGGCGCGGCGGCCGCGCACGGCTATCAGCTTGAACTCAAGGTGAGTGATCTGGATGATCCCACGTCGCTACCACCTCACCCGCTGGCCGGCCAGGAGGTGACGGTGCCGGCGGAAGGCTCCGCCACGTGCGAGGTTTCTCTTCCCCTGGAAAATCCGGCCAAGTGGACGGCTGAGACGCCGCATCTCTACACGCTGCTGCTCACGCTGAAGGATGCCGCCGGGCGGATTGTGCAGGTGGAGCGGACGCGCGTGGGCTTTCGTGAGGTGGAGATTTTGGACGGGCAGCTCTGCATCAACGGCGCGCCGATCTGCCTGCGGGGCGTCAATCGCCACGAGCACGATCCGGTGACGGGGCACACGGTCTCGGCAGCGTCGATGATCGAGGATATCCGGCTGATGAAGCAGGCGAACATCAACACGGTGCGCACCTCGCACTATCCCAACGTTGATGTGTGGTACGATCTGTGCGACGAGTACGGGCTGTACGTGCTGGATGAGGCGAACATCGAATCGCACGGGGTGTGGGATCGGCCCGCGCGCGATCCGGCGTGGCGGGAGGCGATGTTGGCGCGCATCCGGCGGATGGTGGCCCGCGATAAGAATCATCCGAGCGTGATTGTCTGGTCGCTGGGCAATGAATCGGGCTATGGGCCGAACTTCGAGGCGGGGGCGGATTGGGTGCACGCGCACGATCCCACGCGCCCGCTCTTCTACAATCCGGCGGAGGATGATGTGCGCGTGGACTTTATCTCGCCGATGTACCCCTCGGTGGCGCGTTTGGAGCGGATGGCGGCCGATCCAGATGAATCGCGCCCGGTCTTTCTCTGCGAATACGCGCACGCGATGGGCAACAGTCCGGGCGGGCTGCGGGAGTACTGGGAGATCTTCGAGCGGTATCCGCGGATGTTGGGCGGCTATGTGTGGGATTGGGTGGATCAGGGGCTGGCGCGGCGGCTCGGCGAGGACGCCGGCCACAACAACGGTGAGGTGTGGTACGCTTACGGCGGGGATTTCGGCGACACGCCTAATGACGGCAATTTCTGCATCAACGGGGTGGTGGGGCCGGATCGGACGCCGCATCCGGCGTATTGGGAGTTGAAGAAGATGCACGAGCCGATCTCGGTCACGCCGGTGGATGTGGCGGGCGGCGTGTTCGAGATCGGCAATCGCTATGCGTTTCAGATGCTGTCAGGCATGCGGATGGGATGGGTCATTCAGGCGGATGGGGCGACGTTGGCCGAGGGCGAGGCGCTGCTGGCGGCGATGTCGGCCGGTGTTCGACACGAGATCACGCTGCCGCTGCCGGAGATCACGCCGCCGCTGCCGGAGATCACGCCGCCGCCCGGCGCCGCGTGCTGGCTGACGTTGCGCTTCACGTTGGCGGCGGATACGGCCTGGGCCGAGCAGGGCCACGAGATCGCCTGGGCGCAGTTCCGCCTGCCCGATCCACCGCCGCCCGCGCCGTTGTCGCTGGAGGAGATGCCCGCGCTGACGCTGTCGACCTCGGCGGATGAGGCGCGCGTCGAGGGGGAGGATTTTGCGCTCACATTTGGACGCGATGCGGCGGGCCATATCGCTGAGTGGCGCTATCACGGGCGCGAGGTGTTAGTCGATGGGCCGAGGCTCAATCTATGGCGGGCGCCGACGGATAATGACGCCGAGGAGATGGCCGGGCGCTGGCGCGAGGCGGGCTTGGATCGGATGGTGGAGGAGGTCGTGGATCTCCGCGCCGAGCAGGCGGCGCCGCAGCAGGTGCACGTGTGGCTTTCGACGCGCGCGGTGACGCCGGAAGGCGCGCTCCTGGCGACCTGCGCGTACGAGTATGTCATCTATGGCAGCGGTGATGTGGTGATGGATCGCACGCTGGAGTTGGCGGCGGACCTGCCGCCGCTGCCGCGCGTCGGCATGACGATGCGCGTGGCGGGGACGCATCAGCGCTTCGCGTGGTATGGGCGCGGGCCGCACGAGACCTACGCCGACCGCAAGGCGAGCGGACGCGTCGATGTGTGGCGCAGCACGGTCGAGGCCGAACTAACGCCCTACGTGCGGCCGCAGGCGTGCGGCAACAAGACGGACGTCCGTTGGGCGGCGCTCAGGGACGTCGAGGGCGCGGGGCTGTTGGTGGCGGCGCTGGGGGGGGCGCCTTTCGAGGTGAGCGCGCATCCCTGCACGGCGCAGGATTTGGACGCGGCGGATCACCTGCACGAGTTGCCGCGTCGCGAGGAGATCACGTTCAACGTGGACGCGGCGCAATCGGGCTTGGGGACGGCGGCGTGCGGGCCGGGCGTCCTGCCGGCGTATCAACTCACCGCGTCGCGGTATCATCAGCGCGTGCGGCTGCGTCCGCTTGTGCCGGGGGATGAGGTCGCGCAGTTGGGACGGGATCGGTTGCCGGAGGAGTAGGGGCTTAGTTTTGCGGATTTGAGGGCATTCGGTGTATAATTGGAATGAGTCAAACAAGTGAAGTAGATATCTATGAAGTTTGAATGGGACCCACAAAAGAACGCGATCAACGTTCAGAAACACGGACTAAATTTCGCCGATGCGCATTTAATTTTCGAATATCCGATGTTGGTTAGGTCGGATGATCGTGAAGACTATGGCGAAGATCGTTGGGTTGGAATTGGCTTACTGAATTTGCGTGTCGTGGTGATTGTGTTTACCGAGCCACGCCCTGATACTATTCGGGTGATCTCTTTTAGAAAGGCTACGAGTAATGAACGAAAACGATTTGAACAAGCCTACCGTAACGAATTTGGAGCAACTTGACGCTATGACCGATGACATGATTGACACCTCGGATATTCCGCCGTTGACCGAAGAGTTTTTTGCGACGGCGCGGTGGCGAATGCCTCAGCAAAAAGTCGAGGTTACGATAGAGGTGGAACCTGAAGTTTTGGAGTGGTTTAAGGCGCAGGGCGATCGCTATCAGCAGTACATAGCGGCGGCTTTGCGGGTGTATGCCTTGGCGCATCAACTACCGACCGAATAAAAGCTCGATTCACCATCAAGACCCCAAGCGGGAGAGACCATTCTCGGCCTCTCCCGCTTTGCGTTACACTGACGTGATGCTCCGTCCCATCGGTAGCCCCAGTGGCCTCATCCTCAAAGATGGGAAGTACCTGCCCTCGCCAGCGGTTTACCATCCACGGCGAGGTCTTAATTTTTGCGGATTTGAGGGCATTCGGTGTATAATTGAAGAGGAGACAGGTAACCAGAAGGATCGGATTGTCACCGATCCTCCATGCATCCACAAATCACAAAAGAGAGGTGAATATGTCAGCCACCGAAATTGCGACGTTGGTCAAGATGATGGAAACATTGCCGGAGAGCGTCCAAGATCGCGTTGTCGAACATGTGCGGGAATATATCGCCATCTCACAAGCCAGCAGCTATGAAGAAATGGCTGAGTTTTGGGAGACCCACAGCGTGGCTGACTACGATGAGCAAACGTACGAGGTGGATATGGAGTTTGATCCGGCGGCCCGACGTAGTCAGGTGAACATCGATCCTGATTTATGGCGAGAATTGCGCCAGATTGCTTCACAGCGCCATATTAGCACGCAGACGTTGGTTAACTTGTGGCTGAGTGAGCGCGTGATGCAATCGAAGGCCTCCTCAGCATAGGCTGTGATTGCTCACTGAACAACAATGGTGAGTGGATTTCTCGAAAAATTAGCCCTCGGTAGGTGAAGGAGCGACGCATGAGCCTCAAAACATATCCAATCGAATTGCCGGAATCGGCGTTTTCGGCCTTGCGCAAGTCCCCGGCGGAGTTTGTCCAGGAAATGAAGTATGCCGCCGTGGTCAAGTGGTACGAGGCCGGGCTGGCCCGGTACGAAGTGTCGGCCATTCAATACACGCCCGATCTGTTGGAGGAAGAGTTGCGCCATGCCCGTGGAGGAGAAAATCTATGGAAGACACAATGACCTATCTGGAAGCTCTGACCCGTGAGATGCACAAACCAGAGGCCGAGGTTATGACGATGGCCTTTCAAGTTGGCTTGCGCCAGTTATGGCGGGAGCATGTCTTGGGGCAATATCTGCGTGATGAGATGTCGCGCGAGGAGACCATTGCTGCGGTTGGCATCGATTGGGTAGAATTGGCCGAACGCCAACATGCGGCGATGCTCGAGGATCTCGCGTGGGCGCTGCAAGAATAACATAAATCCAAACGT
Source organism: uncultured Anaerolineales bacterium (assembly GCA_964496595.1). Classification (GTDB taxonomy): domain Bacteria; phylum Chloroflexota; class Anaerolineae; order B4-G1; family SLSP01; genus JAAAOZ01. The sequence continues at coordinate 28,787 of CAZCAI010000031.1, read as the reverse complement.
CAAGCGAGAGAGACCATCTTCGGTCTCTCTCGTTCCTTATCCATTCGCTAAAGCGACATCTCGCTTAGCGGTTTCTCATCCAGGGGGATGATGTCGCGCGGGCGCCGGAGGAAGTTCAGCTACCAGACAGAACGGAGGAGAGATCGTGATGAACGTCGAAGTAGAGGATCGCGAGTATCTGGGGTGGTTTTTCGTGATTGCGTTTGCGTTCTCCTGGGTATTCTGGATCCCGAACGCCTTGCTGGCCCAGGGCGTCGATTTCCCGGCAGGGATTGAGTCATTTCTGAGCAGCCCCTTCAATCCCGCCGCATTTGGGCCATTCGTCGCCGCATTCATCCTCACCCTCTTGGGGCAGGGTTGGAAGGGCGTGGGCCGATGGCTGAAGCAGGGCATCGCTCTCCGTTTCAAGAAGATCTGGCTCCTGCCAACTTTGCTGCTGTTACCGCTCCTCTTCGGTGGGGGAATTTTATTTTCGATGCTCCTGGGAGCAACAGAAAGCGACCTCTCGGTGCTCTCCAATCCGCCGTACGCCCTGGTCGGCTTTTTCGTCATCCTTCTCACCGGCGGGCCGCTGCAAGAGGAGTTCGGTTGGCGGGGGTATGCGCTGCCGCGCCTGCAATCTCGTTACAGCGCGCTGACCTCCAGCTTGGTGGTGGGCTTCTTCTGGTGGTTGTGGCACCTGCCCGCCGTCTTCGTCCCCGGTAAATTTATGACGAATCACCTGGGGCTGTTTGCCGCGCTGGCCGTCGTGCTGATGCTCACGTCCATTCTCTTCACCTGGATCTACAACCATACGCATGGCAGCGTTCTGGCCGCTATGGTATGTCACGCCTCGATGAACTGGGCCATTTGGGTGCTCTTACCCAGTATGAAGGTGAACTTGGCGATCATTGTGGGCTGGTTTCTCTTTCTGGCCCTTGCGGTGCTCTTTGTGGTTCGGCGTTGGGGCGAGGATTAATCATCGGGAGAACGGTAAATTTTGCAGATTTGAGGATATTCGATGTATAATTGAGGAAGATGTAGGTGTGTAGCTTGTTCCTTTTCTTTTCGATCAATCAATTCAAAAAAGGAGATGACCCAATGAGTAAATCGAGTGCAATGGATAGCAAGTTTAAAAAGCTCCGACGCTTCAATGCGATCATGGGATGCTTGCATCTCATCCAGGGCGTGTTTATGATCCTGGTCAGTAACGACACAACTTATCCCATCTTCACCTATTACTTGAATTTTGATACGGCGACCCGCTCGCTGAACCCGAACCCGCAACTCCTCTACGAGTTGCGTTTTGGGCCGGCTGTGGCGATGTTCCTGCTCATCTCTGCCGTGGCGCACTTTTACCTCTCGACCATCGGTTATGAGAGCTACGTGCAGAATCTAAAGAAGGGCATGAATCCCGTGCGCTTCTATGAATATGCCTTGAGTTCCTCCCTGATGATCGTGCTCATCGGTATGCTCATCGGGCTGTGGGATCTGGGGGCGCTCCTCTTGATCTTTACGCTCAACGCCACGATGAACCTGTTTGGCATCATGATGGAAAAGCACAATCAGCACACCGAGAAGACGGATTGGACGGCCTTCATCTATGGCTGCATCGCGGGGATCGTGCCGTGGATCGTGATCATGCTGTACTTCGTCGGTGCGATTTCATCCGGCGATGCCAAGCCCCCGGACTTTGTCTACGCCATCGTCCCCACGCTCTTTGTCTTCTTCAACATCTTCGCGATCAACATGGTGTTGCAGTACAAGAAGGTGGGGCCGTGGGAGGATTATCTGTATGGGGAGCGGGCCTACATTATCTTGAGCTTGTCGGCCAAGTCGGTTCTCTGCTGGCTGATCTTCACAGGGACGCTGGCCCCGGTCTAGGCCGTTTCGAGCAAAGGTGAATGGATGCTCTGGCTTCTGAGTGGCGGGCTTGAGCAGCGTGTACCGTCGCCTGTTTAAGAGAGGGTGATTGTGCGAGGCGCGATAGGCCAGGGATTGTTGAAAGTTGCACGCTGGCGATGGAGCCGGATTTTTCTGGGGTGGGTGATGAGCCACATAAGTTTCGTTATTCCTGTCGAGCGGCTGGTGGAAACCGAGAATCTGATGGCATTTTACCATCCTCATCCCAGCTACAACGTGCATATTCTGATCGTGCCCAAGCGGCCATTCCACAGCCTGGTAGATGTGCCGTTGGACGCCGATGACTTTCTGCGCGATGTGCTGGCGACTGTTCAAGTATTGGTGCGGCGGCATAGGTTGGAGGAGAAAGGGTATCGGCTGATTGTCAATGGGGGCGATTATCAGGATGTGCCGCACCTGCATTTTCATCTCGTGGCTGATTAGGGCTGGTTGATTGTCGGAAAGCGACTTGCCGCGCACCTCGCCGAAGATTAATGAGCTTCTAGAAATTAATTCGGTAATAGTTTTACCCTCACCGCCCGTGGATACCTTGGCCCCAAGGCCCAATGGCCGGGGGAAGTCCACGGGCTAAAAGAACCAAGCCCTGCGGGCTAGTACACCTCGGCGGAAATTCCTCCCCAGTTAGCTACGCTCGGAGTGGATCGTCAGATCCGCGACTCTACGTCGGAACGGGGAGCTGACGATCCCCTTGGAGCAAATTTAACTGGGGAGCATTTATGCCGCGCTGTACTAGTGGGTTGAGCCTCCGAAGGAGGCTTCGCTCTTTGAGCTTGGATCTTTACGTCCGGGCGGTGGTGGATTATAAATATCCGCTTACAGTCGGCCTTCAGCCGACTTCAGCTTTTAGCCTGCGATTCATCCGCAGGCGCAGGCGGCATAAGCTGGCTTTTCCGACGATCAAACGTTACGCCAACGCTCAAGCGCCTGCTTGACAGGTAGGGCTTTCCTATTCTCGCTCCAAGGGGATCGCCAGATCCCCGTTTCGCTTGCGAAATCTTGAAATACGTTCAAAATATGCCTAGGGAGCACGGATTTAACAATCCGCTTAGAGCGAATAGGATGTAATTACAAAATGGGAAAACCCTGGCTTGACAGGTTCCGGCTTTATGTTACAATCCTTTTGTGTGTGAATGGGTCCCCATCGTCTAGTCTGGCCCAGGACACAGGCCTTTCAAGCCTGCGACAAGGGTTCGAATCCCTTTGGGGACACCAAAAACCCCCGGCATTGCCGGGGGTTTTTTTTGTTGCGAGTAATGTGTGTCCGAACGGCACCTACGTGCCGGACTCCCACGAATTGAGGTAGGCCTTTTGCTCCTCGGTAAGCACGTCAATCTCGACGCCCATTGCCTCGAGCTTCAGCTTAGCGATCCGCTCGTCGATGTCCTCCGGCACGGCGTAGACGGTGTTCTCCAACTCATCCGCGTGGGCGAGCATATACTCCGCGCTCAACGCCTGATTGGCAAAGGACATGTCCATCACGGCGCTGGGATGGCCCTCAGCTGCGCCCAAGTTGACCAGACGACCATCGGCTAAGATGTTGATGCGACGGCCATCGGCCAGTCGATACTCCTTGACGTAAGGCCGCACGACGCGCGGCGCTTCCACCGCGATCTCGGCCAGGGCCGCCAGGTTCAACTCGACGTTGAAGTGGCCGGAGTTGCAGACGATGGCGCCGCCTTTCATTGCCTCGAAGTGATGCTGGTCGATCACATTGATGTCGCCGGTAGAAGTGACGAAGATGTCGCCAATCGGCGCGGCCTCGATCATCGGCATCACGCGGAAGCCGTCCATCACGGCCTCCAACGCCTTGAGGGGATCAATCTCGGTGACAATCACGTTGGCGCCCATGCCCTTCGCGCGCATCGAGATGCCTCGGCTGCACCAGCCGTAGCCCGCCACGACGACGGTCTTCCCCGCGATGAGGACGTTGGTCGCGCGGATGATGCCGTCCATCGTCGATTGGCCGGTCCCGTAGCGATTATCGAAGAGGTGCTTGGTCAGCGCGTCGTTCACAGCGACGATGGGATAGGAGAGCGCGCCAGCTTTGGCCATCGCGCGCAGGCGGATGACGCCCGTGGTGGTCTCCTCGGTGCCGCCGATGACGTTGCCCAAGGCCTCGCGGCGATCCTTGTGGAGGATGCTCACCAGATCCGCGCCGTCGTCCATCGTGAGATGCGGCTTGTGATCAATCGCGGCGTGGATGTGCTCGTAGTAGGTCTCGTTGTCCTCGCCCTTGAGCGCGTAGACGGGGATCTCGTCGTAGGAGACGAGCGCCGCCGCGACGTCGTCCTGGGTGCTGAGCGGGTTGCTGGCGACCAACACCAGATCCGCGCCCCCGGCGGCCAACGTGCGCGCCAGATTCCCGGTCTCCGTGGTGACGTGCAAGCACGCCGACATCCGCACGCCCTTGAACGGCTTTTCCTGCTCGAAACGCTCGCGAATCATCCGCAGCACGGGCATTTCCCGCTCGGCCCACGTCATCCGCAAGCGACCGGAGGGGGCCAAATCCATATCTTTCACGTGATAGTCCATCGTTACATTAGCTCCTTTGTTGATTTGTTAGTTTTTGTTAGTTACAGTTGATTATTGATTGAGTTTTTTAGATTCTTATCTCGCCGTCGCAGCCATTTTTTGTAAGGCGATGGCGAGGCATCCGCTACGACGCTCGAACGGTTCGGATCGATGAGGGGCGAGACGCCGACCTGGCGCAAGCGCGTCATCAGCGCGTTAGCGCCGTGCTCCAACTTGTACTCACACTCGCTCGCCGTGATGGGCATCAGCCAGAGGAAGCGACACGGCGCGCCCGCGATCTCCAGCGTGTCGAAGGCGTCCGACTCGAAGGGCGGGAGCAAGAGCGCCGCCGAGAGTTTCGATCCGGCGATAAACGGGTCGGCGTCGTCGCCGGTGATGGAGTGGCCCGGCGCGAAGTAGGTGTCGTGCTGGTGCAGAAAGCGCCCCAACTTCTTGAGCATCCGAAAGGGCCACCATGAGCGCTCGCCGCCCTCCTCAAAATCCAGATCCCAGCTCGGCGGCAGATAGATCATCAACTCCTGATGGCGATAGTCGCGGAGATCGGGCGGGACGTTGAGCGGCGCGTCGCTCACCCCCATCGTGATGGCGGTGTAGTAGGGACGCTCCACGCTCGGCTCGAAGATGGCCAAATCCAGGTGGATCAGATCGGAGACGATCTCGTGGTAGACTTGAAAATCCCCCAGGTGGTACAGGAGGTGCTGCTCTAAGCCCTGGCGCCATCCCGGCGGCGGCTGGAGCACAAGCGCGCCGTCGGAGTGCTCGTCATCGTAGGCTACGATTTCGGACCCGCCGGGCGAGATATTTCGCTTGGACATAAACGTCTCCTCTCAGCAGATGAAGCAGATGAGAGCAGATGGAATCGAACGTAAGCGATCTGCTAAATCTACTCAATCCGCTGATTTGCGGAAAAAAGAGGCCGCCAGAGGCAGCCTCTTCTTCCTACCAAAACCTTCATCCTATCCATATACACAAAAACTTTACCACAAAATCGCGGAAAGTCCAAGCCGCTTCATCCAGACGGGTGTGACGATTGATTGTCGGAAAAGGTGGTCTTGCACCGCCTGTGCCCGCAGATAAATCGCGGGCTACAAGCTCAAGTCGGCTCGAAGCCGACTAAAATGGGCGATCATTCCCGGCGTCGAGTCGGCTTTCAGCCGACTTCAGCTTTGAGACGGGTAGTTCACTGCCCGGCTCTCGGCGAGGGACACGTCAGGATGCTTTCCGACGATCAGCTGTCGGCTCCCCATCCAGACCTGTCAGGTTTAGCAAACCTGACAGGTCTCATAGCGACCAGGACTGAACTTTCACCAGATGGTAGCTCTTCTTTCCCTTGCGCAGGACGATGAACTCGCCGTCGATGGCGTCGTCAAGGGTGAGACGCGCGTCGGTGTCTTGGACGCGGACGTTGTTGATGTAGACGCCGCCGCTCTTGAGGAGGCGTCGCGTCTGGCCCTTGGAGCGGACGAGGCCGCTATCCGCCACCACATCGACCAGCGAGCAGCCCTCGCCTTCCAGCGCCGACTTGGGCAGCTCGCTGGAGGGGACGTCGCTGAAGATGTCCGCGATGTCCGCCGCGTCCAGGCCGGCGATCTCGCCGCCGAAGAGGACGTGCGACGCCTGCTCGGCCTTCGTGAGCGCGGTCTCGCCGTGGACGAGGCGCGTCATCTCCTGCGCGAGCGTGCGCTGCGCCTCGCGGCGCTCCGGGCGCGTCGCTACTTTATGCTCCAGCTCCGCGATCTCCCCTTGGGTCATCCAGGTGAAGTACTTGAGAAGGTTGATCACGTCCACATCGTCCTGGTTGAACCAGTATTGGTAGAAGCGATAGGGCGAGGTGCGCTCTGGATCGAGCCAGATGGTGCCGCGCTCCGTCTTGCCCAACTTGGTCCCGTCGGCGTTGGTGACGAGGGGATAGACGAGGCCATAGGCCCGCTTTCCGCGCGCGCGGCGGATCAGCTCGACGCCCGCCGTGATGTTCCCCCACTGGTCGCTGCCGCCGGATTGCAGCACGCAGTTGTGGTGATCGAAGAGATGCAGGAAATCGTAGGATTGGAGGAGCATGTAGCTGAACTCGGTGTAGGAGATGCCGCCTTCCTCGCGATCCAGCCGCGATTTGACCGAGTCCTTCGCCATCATGTAATTGATGGTGAAGTGCTTGCCCACATCGCGCAGAAACTCCATCATCGTGATCGGCTTCAACCACGCGGCGTTGTTGAGAACTTTCGCCGGATTGCTCTGGACATCAAAATCCAAAAAACGCGCCAATTGGGGCTGGATGGCGGCCACGTTGGCCTCCACCTGCTCCATCGAGAGCAACTGGCGCTCCTGGCTCTTGCCGCTCGGATCGCCGATCATGCCGGTGCCGCCGCCCGCCACCGCGATGGGCGTGTGCCCAAAGCGCTGCATCCGCGCCAGGCCCATCAAGGCCAGCAGATTGCCGATCTGCAAGCTGTCCGACGTGGGATCGAAGCCGATGTAGGCCGTAATTTTCTGCTCGGCCAACACCTCCGGTGCGCCCTCCGTGTGATCGTAGAGCAAACCGCGCCACTTAAATTCATCCAATACGCTGGTCATCCTAGCCTCCTCGTAAAATGGTCGAAAGTCTTAAGTCCTCGTGATCTGGCAATAAAAAAGACGTGGAGCCGGTCGCTCCACGTCGCTGAAAGAACTTTCTCGGATGAGGATCAATCCTACATAGCGTTCCTCGTAGCGCGAAGCGACCGCCCCCAGGATGGGGGCGCGGCATAGTAATAGACATCAGCGCTGCGCGTTACGTTGTTTGGTCTGAGCATCATCCGTTGTCCTTTAAAACAGCCTGAAATCCACCAAATCTTTCTCAATGATACTGGGGATGAATGAATTGTCAAGTATTGATTGACCTGCCTATCGCGCGTGCTATACTGGGGTGTGTTTCACTTTTGGGATATCATGCAACACATGACGTAATCCTTGCGAAGGTTATGCGACTATACTTCGGTAGAAATACGCCTCACCATCAAGATGTAATTCCCAAGCCGGCTATGCCGCAACCTTCGCAAGGTTAGATCAATCTCTAGGAGGCAACTATGAGCGAACGAACTATCTACGATATTTCTGTCCCCATCTCGGAGTCGTTGATCGTCTGGCCGGGGGATATGACCGTCCGCATGAAACAATCCTCGCACCTGGCGCGCGGGGATGTGGCGACGGTGACGCATCTGGAGATGAGCGCGCACACCGGCACGCACGTCGATGCGCCCGCGCACTTCATCTTGGGCGGCGATGACGTGGCGTCCCTGGCGTTAGATGTGCTGATCGGGCCGGCGCTGGTGGCGGCGTATCCTGGCGATGACCATATCACGGCGGAAGGTCTGGCCGCGATGTCGATCCCGGCGGGCACGACGCGCGTGCTCTTCCACACCAAGAACTCGGAGATGTGGGAGCAGGAAGCAACGGCGGCGACCTTCCAGAAGGATTTCGTCGCTATCACGGAGGACGGCGCGCGCTGGCTGGTGGAGCACGGCGTCCGGCTCGTGGGCATCGACTATCTCTCCGCCGCGCCCTTCACGGCGAGCGTGCCCACGCATCGCGTCCTGCTGGAGGCCGGCGTTATCATCCTGGAGGGCATCAACCTGAGCGGGATCGCTGCGGGCGCCTACGAGTTGTGCTGTCTGCCGTTGAAGCTCGCCGGCTCGGATGGCGCGCCCGCGCGCGCGGTCCTCATCGCCACGTAAGCGCCCGCGAATGTCCACCACAGCGACGCGCTTGATCACGCTGATCATGCTGCTCCAGCGTCGATCCCAGCAGAAGGCCGGGGAGTTGGCCGAAGCGCTGGGCGTCTCGGTGCGGACGATCCATCGCTACATTAACATGTTGGATGAGATGGGGATTCCCGTCTACGCCGAGCGCGGGCCGCACGGCGGCTACTCGCTGGTGCGCGGCTACAAAATGCCGCCGCTGGTCTTCACGCCGGAGGAGGCGGTCGCCGTCTACCTGGGATCGAGCATGGTGCGCGAGGTGTGGGGGCCGCTCTACGAGGAGGCCGCGCAGGGTGCGATGGCCAAGCTGGAGAATGTACTCCCCGACGAGCAGCGCCACGAGGTGGGCTGGGCGCGTCGCACCCTGATAGCGACGGGCTTGCATCGCGATGATCACACCTCACTGGCGCCAATGCTCAAGAAGCTGCGGCGCGCGGCCCGCGAGCGTCGCCGGGTGACGATGGTCTATCAGAGCCGGAGCCGACCGGAGCCGCTGGAGCGCGACGTCGATCCCTACGCGCTGGTCTATCGCTGGGGATGGTGGTACCTCATCGGCCACTGTCATCTGCGCGACGATCTGCGCGTCTTTCGGGTGGATCGCCTTGTCGAGCTGTCGGTGGGCGTAGTGCGCTTCGAGGCGCCCGCTAACTTCGATGTGCAGACCTATCTGGAGCAGACGACGTGGTTTCCCGCGCGGGTCCAGGTACGGATGCGATTCGCGCCAGAAGCTGCGTCGGAGGTCTGGGAAGAACGCTCCTCGTGGGAGACGATAGAGGAGCAGGCGGACGGATCGATCATCGTCACCTTCGGCGCGACGGACATGGCGTGGGCCGCGCGCATCGCGCTGTGGCACGGCCCCCACGCCGAGGTGTTGGCGCCCGCCGAGCT
>CAZCAI010000031.1:0-19631 GCA_964496595.1 uncultured Anaerolineales bacterium | reverse complement strand
ACCTCACCTATCCCGATCGCTCCGCATGTGACAATGCTTGTACTTCTTGCCGCTACCGCACCAGCAGGGATCGTTACGCCCCAAATCGAGATCCTGCGGCTTGGTCGCGCGAGATTGGGCACGTTTTTCGCGCTTTGAACGCCCGAAAAGCTTGCCGCGCTTGGCGGACCTGGCCACCGACTTTGCAAAACGTCGTCGAACCACATCCGGCGGCGGTAAATCTGGCTTCTCCGGCTGGCGCTTTCGAGGCATCTGCTCCACATCGGGCACCAGTTCGTGACACAACGCGACATCAGAACGCTGCTCACCGGCATCGAAATCTAAATGAAGAGCCGCACGCAAGTCGGCCAGCACCTCCGGGTCGACCTCAGCCTCACGCCCCTGATGTTCGCTCTGCTTCATACGATCCAAGCAATCGTGCAATTGTTTGCGGAGATCTTCGGGATCGCCTGTCGCCTCGGCCAATTCGATGCCCCGGCGAGTAGCTTCCGCGCCAATCTCGGTCAAGCCAAAATGATCGAAAGAGATAGCCATCACGTTGTAGTTCCAAATATCGGAAGGATCATTGCGGATCAATGCCTCTAATATCCTAAAGCCCTCCTCGTATTCTCCAACCCAAAGATAAGTATCGGCCAAATCCCGCAACGAAGAAACCAATTCCGTGTTCTGGTTCACATACAGGCTATGCGCCAATAACCGCTTAAAGAATTCAATTGCCCTGCGATCCCCCATCCTACGCAACTCCTGCCCCACGTCAAAGAAGATGTCCTCATACCAGAGCATCGGGCTGGCGACCGGCGAGTTCAAAGTCTCTTCCAACATGGCCCAACCCAGCGCCCAAAACTCCTTTTGCTTTGCCTTATTTCCCCTGGCTCTCGCAAGACTCGACACCTCAAGGAGGATATTCGCCATCACGGCCTGGGGCCAGTCACTCAGTGGTCCGAACAGAGGCTCAAATGAGCCACTGAACAACTTCTTTGGCAGTATACGCAAGAGACGATCCGCTTCCAGTGATTCGACGAGAATAACCGCCGCCCTGGTCTCGTCTACGCCTGGGATAGAACGGCTCAGGTCACGCCCGGCGAAGTAATCCTCCTGAATCTTGTGGATGGCGTCCGGCGTGATCGCCGCATATCTTGATATCGCGTGTTCATCATAGGGTAAATTAACTTTCTTCATTACTCCTCACTCCTCACTCCTCCTCATTCCTCCGTAACTACCGATACTCGAATTAACTCTCACGTCCTCTGCATCGTAACACACTTGCCGAAGGGGGTCAAACGGAACGGGGGACGCTAATTCTGGAACGCTTCGAGTCAACTCCAGGCCGATGTAAATCCCATAATCCATGCTACAATCGAGCCTAAGTTAAGGGGGACTTGTAAGGAGGCCCGCTGTGGAATCGAAAATCATCAAACAGGATCGGATGCTCCTCGTCGGCTTCAGCTTCTTCGGCGATCCCTTCGCCGAAAGCGGGGGCTGGACGGAGGAGAACGAGATCGGCCGGCTCTGGCAGCGCTTCACTGCCTACGTCACCGCCCACGGGGATCGCATCCCGCACGTGGCGGAGGAGGATGTGGCCTACGAGGTGCACGTCGAGAGCGCGGAGACGGCCGCCAAGGGCTATCGCGAGGTCTTCGTCGGCGCGGAGGTGACGCGATTGGATGACGTGCCGGTCGAGCTGCTGGTCAAGATCCTCCCGGCGGCCACCTACGCGGTCTTCACCCTGCACGGCGAGGAGATCGTCTCCGATTGGTCCCAGGCCCTCGATACGTGGATGCGCGACGCGGGTTACACGTCAGCGTATCCTTACGGCGTCCAGCGCTACGATCACCGCTTCAAGGGGCTGGAGGGGAATGCCTTAGCCGCCTCGGTGTTGGACGTCTACATTCCCATCCAGCCGGCTGACCATGTCCCAACTGACCGCCGTCGGTGAGGCGCTCGACTTCGTCGAACGTCACCTCAAAGAGGAGATCGCCGTCGCGGATATGGCCGACGCGGCCGGCTACTCGCTCTATCATTTCTGCCGCGTCTTCAACGGCCTTGTCCACCACACGCCCTATGATTACCTGATGCGCCGCCGGCTTTCGCAGTCCGCGCGGTCGCTGCTGGAGACCAACTGGCAGATCATCGACATCGCCTTCGAGTACCAGTTCAACAGCCACGAGACCTACTCCCGCGCCTTCAAGCGGATGTTCGGCGTGCCGCCCTCGCACTATCGAGCGCGGCACAGCGAGCCAAGCGCGCCGCCGGATCGACGGCTCTGGATGCCCCGGCTGACCTTGGCGTATCTCCGCCACATCAACCAAAGTGATGGCCTCAAGCCCACGCTGATCGAAAAGGACACGCTGCACCTCATCGGGCTGATGTCCTTAATCCAAGATAAGGACACGGCGACGATTTCCCAACTCTGGCAGATTCTCGGCCAGGCGTTGATCCATCTGGAGGACGGCGATCTATCTCCATGCCACGAACATTACGGCGTCACCTGGCATCCGAGCGCGGAGCGACGAGATACATGCTTCTATCTGGCCGCTATCGAGGCCTCCTTCCCGGCGGATCAAGTCTATTCGAGTCTGGTCGCCAAGACGCTGCCGCCCCTCACCTACGCGCGCTTCGAACATCGCGGCCCGCGTAGCGCCCTGGATCTGACGCGCGGCTACATCTACCACACCTGGCTGCCCCAATCCGACGTGGCGTTGGCCCCGTTGGAGATGGAAATGGAAATCGAATATCACGGGCGCGATGCGCCGCCCTCGGCTCACGAGGCAGGCCCGTGGGAGATCCTCATCCCCATCCAATCGCTGCGCCCGGCTCGCGCTCCGCAATAATCGTCAAAGCGCGGCCCGCCCCCCGCCGCTTCCCCGCCGAAGTGGGCAAATGAGATCAAGACGCTCGTCGCCTTCTGGGTTATCATAGCATCACGATGCGCGACCGTAATCTATAAGCCAACACAGAAGGAGAGACGAGATGAATCAAGCAGAGCGCTACGAGATTTTCCCCGTGGGCTACGTGCGGCGGGAAGAGGATCGCACCGTTTTGGAGATCCTGCCGGCCTACGCGCCGGCCCTCAAGGAGTTGGAGCGCTTCAGCCACGTGCAGGTGTTCTGGTGGTTCAGCCAGTTCCAGGACGAGATGTATCGGCAGGTCACCCAGAGCGAGCACGCGCCCTACGATGCGCCTGTGTTGGGCGTCTTCGCCTGCCGCTCCCCCGTGCGCCCCAACCCCATCGGCCTGACCACGGCCAAGATCCTGAACATCGATCACGAGGCCGGGCAAGTCGAGATCAACGACATCGACGCCTTCGATGGCACGCCGATCCTGGACCTGAAGGCCTACTTTCCAAGCTGCGACCGGGTGAAGGATGCGCGGGTCGCCGAGTGGGCCGCCGAGTGGCCCGCGTGGCTGCCGGAGGAGGGCCTGGGCCTCGAGGAGTAAAGTCCGGCGCGGCGCGAAGCCATCACATTTAAGCAGCCCCGACAGGTTTTTACGATCTGTCGGGGCTTTGTGATGCTCTGGTCGGACTGAGAAAATTATCATAGGCAAAGTGTGTTAGAATAGGGCGGTCTGATCGAGTAAATCGCAGGACATGGTCGAATTCCTGGGTTTTTCTCGTATGAATATGACGCATATTGACAGGTATCTAACGTATACTTAAGAACGGTTAAGAACATTTGTGCTATAATTGAACACTGAGAAAGATAATTCTCAACGCAAAGCCGCAAGGACGCAAAGTTTTAGACTTTCCGACCTTTGACGTTCGACTTCACACAACTTTCAACTTGCAACTAATAACTTTCAACTGATCTCCCGAAGGAGCGTAACTTTAATGCAACCCAACGAAATCTATATCCGGGGCGCGAAGGAGCACAATCTCCAGAACATCGATGTGACCCTGCCGCGCTTCAAATTTATCGTGATCACGGGCGTCTCCGGCAGCGGGAAATCCTCGCTGGCGCTCGACACGCTCTACGCCGAGGGGCAGCGCCGCTACGTCGAATCGCTCTCCTCCTACGCGCGCCAGTTCATCGGCCAGATGGAAAAGCCCAAGGTCGACCACATCACGGGCCTCAGCCCCGCCATCGCCATCGAGCAGAAGACGGTGAGCAAGAATCCGCGCTCGACGGTGGGCACGGTGACCGAGATCTACGACTACCTGCGCGTGCTCTTCGCGCGCGTGGGCACGCCCCACTGCCCCGAATGCGGGCGCGAGGTGCACGCCCAGTCGGCGCAGGAGATTGTGGAGCAGGTGGCCGCGCTGCCAGAAGGGACGCGATTCCAACTGCTGGCGCCGCTGGCCCGCAATCGCAAGGGCACGTTCCAAGAGACCTTCGCCCAGGCCCGCGCCGATGGCTTCCTGCGCGTGCGCGTCGATGGCGAAGTGCGCACCTTGGAGGGCGAGGAGATCGTGCTGGACAAGCACAAGAAGCACGATATCGCGCTGGTGGTGGATCGGCTGGTCGCGCCGGAACCTGACGAGGCGCGCAATGGCTACCTCACCCGGCTCACGGACTCCATCGAGACGGCGCTGGAGGCGAGCGATGGGCTGCTCATTGTTGATCAGGTCAGCCAGGGCGACCAGGGTAACGGCGAGGATTGGCTACTCTCGGAGCGGAATGCCTGCCCCGTGTGCAACATCAGCTTCCCGGAGCTGACGCCGCAGATGTTCAGCTTCAACTCGCCGATGGGGATGTGCCCGGAGTGCAACGGCCTGGGCACGCGCATCGAGTTCGATCCCGACCGCTTCGTCGATCCCGACCGCAGCCTGCACGAGGGCGGCGTGCTCACCCACGGCGAGCTGCGCAAGAAGAAGTCAACCGGGACGTACCACGTTATGAAGCAGATTGTGGAGAAGTTCGGTCATGATCTGGACACCCCCTGGCGCGAGTTGTCCAAGGCATGCCAAGATGCCATCCTCTACGGCGGGGTCGAGGTGAAGTGGCAATCGGAGAGTGAGCGAGGCGAATGGAAGGGCGCCTGGGAATACGAGGGGACGCTCAATTCCACGCGCCGGCGCTACAAACAGACGAAATCGGATCACATGCGGCGCTGGTATCGGACCTTTATGAGCCAGCAGCCATGCACGACGTGCCACGGCGAGCGCCTGCGCCCCGAAAGCGCGGCGGTGACGCTGGGCGGGCGGACGATCATCCAGGTGACGGCGATGAACATCGAGGAGGCGCTGGCGTGGGTGCAGGGCCTGCACATCGACGCGGCGGCGGAGCGAGCGAACGGCAAGCTCTCGGTGGAGCAACTGGAGATCGGCGAGGAGGTGATGCAGGAGATCGAAGGGCGGCTCCAGTTCCTGCTGAACGTGGGCCTGCACTACCTCACGCTCAATCGCCAGGCGCCGACGCTCTCCGGCGGCGAGGGGCAGCGCATCCGGCTGGCGAGCCAGATCGGCTGCGGGCTGGTGGGCGTACTCTATGTTTTGGACGAGCCGAGCATCGGCCTGCACGCGCGCGATAATCGCCGCCTGCTGGATACGCTGGAGCAGTTGCGCGATATGGGCAACACCGTCGTCGTGATCGAGCACGACGAGGAGACGATGCGCACCGCCGATTGGCTCGTCGATCTGGGGCCGGGCGCCGGGATCAACGGCGGGCGATTGGTGGCGGCGGGCACGCCGACGGCCATCGAGCAGCACCCAGACTCGCTGACCGGGCGTTATCTCCGGCGAGATTTGGAGGTCTCCTCGCCCAACGGCAACCACCAGAATGGTGGCCGGCGTCCGACCAACGGCAAATGGTTGAGCATCGCCGGGGCCAGGCAGCACAACCTCAAGGATCTGACCGTGCGCTTCCCGCTGGGATTGTTCACGTGCGTGACCGGCGTCTCCGGCAGCGGCAAGTCATCGCTGGTGGCGCAGACGCTCCATCCGGCGCTGGCGGCGGAGTTGCACAACGCCACGGAGAAGGCGGGGGATCACGACCGCATCGAGGGGTTACAGCACATCGACAAGGTGATCAGCATCACGCAGGACCCCATCGGGCGGACGCCGCGCTCGAACCCGGCGACCTACGCCAAGGTGATGACGCCCATCCGCGATCTCTTCGCGCAGACGCCGGAGGCCAAGATGCGCGGCTACGACAAGGGTCGCTTCAGCTTCAACGTCAAGGGCGGGCGCTGCGAGGCGTGTAAGGGCTACGGGCGCAAGAAGGTGGAGATGCACTTCCTGCCCGATGTCTGGGTGACGTGCAACGTCTGCAAGGGGAAACGCTTCAATCGCGAGACGCTCCAGATCCGCTACGGCCGGCAACACGCTGCCGGAGGCAAGAACATCGCCGACGTGTTGGACATGGACGTGGACGAGGCGCTGATCTTCTTCGAGAACGTGCCCCAGATCCAGCGCGTCTTGCAGACGCTTTCGGATGTGGGGCTGGGCTACGTCAAGCTGGGGCAGAGCGCGCCGACGCTCTCCGGCGGCGAGGCGCAGCGCGTCAAGCTGGCCAGGGAGCTGGCCCGCGTCTCGACGGGCGACACGGTCTACATCCTGGATGAACCGACCACGGGCCTGCACTTCGCCGACATCCAGAAGCTGCTGGACGTGCTCCACCGCCTGACCGACGCGGGCAACAGCGTCATCGTCATCGAGCACAACCTGGACGTGATCAAGACGGCGGATTGGATCATCGATTTGGGGCCGGAGGGCGGCGACAAGGGCGGGTACATCGTGGCCGAAGGCGCGCCGGAGGAGGTGGCGCGGATCGAGGAAAGTTAC
Source organism: uncultured Anaerolineales bacterium (assembly GCA_964496595.1). Taxonomy (GTDB): domain Bacteria; phylum Chloroflexota; class Anaerolineae; order B4-G1; family SLSP01; genus JAAAOZ01. Next base: position 12,910 of record CAZCAI010000031.1, on the reverse strand, counting down.
ACAGGGACGTTTTTGAAACAGATGCTCTAAATTCATCACACAAGCGAAAACAAATCAAGGAGGAAATGATGTCTCACAAATGCGAACTAAAAGAACAAGCACCCCAAGCAACTATCGGCATCCGCACGCGAACGCCCGTCCAGGATCTATCCAAGGTGCTGGGCGAGGCTTACGGGCAGATTATGCACTATCTGGGCGCGAAGGGCGTCTATCCCGCCGGGCCGCCGTTTGTGGCCTACTACAACGACGATATGGAGGATTTGGACATCGAGGCGGGGTTCCCCGTCGCCGAGGAATTGCCCGGCGAGGGCGACATCCAGGCCGGGGAGATCCCGGGCGGGAAGATGGCTGCCTGCTTCTACACCGGCCCCTACGAGGAGATCGAAGCGCCGTACACGGCCCTCACCCAGTGGGTTCAGGAGCACGACTACGAGCCAACCGGCGTGGCCTACGAGATGTACCTGAACGATCCGCAGGACACCCCACCGGAGGCATTACAGACGCTGATTGTGTTCCCGCTGAAGTAAGATTTTGTGCAGCAGGGGCACAGAGGACTTTCCAAATCTCTGTGCCCCACGTCCAAGACATTGTCACCGGAGGTGAGAAATGAACGAAGTACGGCGCTATGAGCATTTTCCAGCGTGGATCGTCGCCGTGAGTAACCTGGTCTCCTGGTCAATCTACGCCATCGGCGCCTACATCCTGGCCCGGCTGTGGATCTGGCTGCTCGCGCCCTACCTGCTCTACGTCCTGTGGATTGAGATTCGACTGCTCAGGACGGCGTGTGTGGATTGCGCCTATTACGGCAAAGTCTGCGCGTTTGGCAAGGGCAAGCTCTGCGCGATGGCATTCAAGCAGGGCGATCCCCAACGGTTTGCCGAGCACGAAATCTCCTGGGCGGCGATGATTCCCGATTTCCTCGTCTCGATCCTGCCGCTGCTCGGCGGCATCGCGCTGCTGGTGTGGGAGGGCTGGGACTGGCTGATCGCCGTGCTGTTGGCCGCGCTGTTGCTCCTGGCCTTCGTCGGCACGGGGCTTGTCAGAGGAGCGCTCGCCTGCACGCACTGCCAACAGCGGGAGATCGGCTGCGCCGCCTACGAGATGTTCAGAGGTAGCGCCGATGGCTGAACCACTCGAATGGTTGCTGAACTCCGACGAACCGTGGACGCGCTACCGCACACTGGTGGATCTGCTCGACCGGCCGGACGATGACGCCGAGGTGCAGGCCGCCCGCGCCGCGATGGTGGCTCATCCCCAGGTGCGGGCACTTATCGACCAGGCCGCGACCTGGCCCGGCTTCGCGCTCAAGCGCCACAACGACGCCAGTCACCCGATCTGCGCCCTGAGCACGCTGGCCGATTTCGGCCTCCGCGCGAGCGATTCCGGCATCTCGCCCATCGTCGAGGCCGTGATGGCCCATCAATCGGAGGAAAGCGCGTTCCAGACGAAGCTGCGCCTCTACAAGCGCTTCGGCGGCCTCGATGGCGAGTACTGGACGTGGATGGCGTGCGACGCGCCGACGCTACTCTACGCGCTGCTGGCCTTCGGGCTGACGCAAGAGGAGGATGAACGCATCCAACGCGCGGTGGCTCATCTGGCGGGGTTAGCCGAGGACAACGGCTGGCGCTGCACGGCCGCGCCGGAACTCGGCGGCTTCAAGGGGCCGGGCAAGCGGGAAGATCCCTGCCCCATCGCCAACGTCTACGCGCTGAAGGCGCTCTCGCAGGCGCCGGAGCTAATCGATAGCCCCGCCACGCGCGCCGGCGCCGAGGCGTTACTCTGGCATTGGGGGCCGGACTGCGAGCGCAAAATCTACCTCTTTGGCCTCGGCGCCTTCTTCCGCCGGCTCAAGTACCCCTTCGTCTGGTACGACATCCTCCACGTGGTGGACGTGCTCAGCCGCTTCCCCTTCGTGCGCGACGATCCGCGCTTCCAGGAGATGATGACGACGCTCACCGCGCAGGCCGACGACGCGGGGCGCTACACCGCCGCCTCGATGTATCGCGCGTGGAAAGGCTGGTCCTTCGCCGACAAGAAGACCCCCTCGCCATGGCTCACCTTCCTGGCGCTGAGGATACAGAAAAGAGCTGCAAGATAAAACCAAAATCTCTCGCAAAGGCGCAAAGACACTAAGTTTACATTAGAGTCACAAGAAACAACTTTCAACTCGCAACTTGTAACTTTCAACTAATTTTTACAGGAGGCAACCAAATGAACCAGATGATAGCCTATTGCGGCCTGATGTGCAGCGATTGTCCGGCCTACGTCGCCACGCAGGCGAACGACCGGGAGGCGCTGGAGAACGTCGCCGCCGAGTGGCGCGAGTTGTTCAACGCGCCGGAGATCACCGCCGAGAGCATTCTCTGCGATGGCTGCATCGCTGACGGGCGGAAGTCCGGCTATTGCGCGATGTGCGACATCCGCCCCTGCGCCATCGGGCGCGGCGTGATCAATTGCGCGCGCTGCGATGACTATCCTGTGAATGGTGATGGGTGTCAGCAGTTGGTCAGGTGGTTCGCAGAGGTACCGGAATCAAAGATGGTGCTCGACGGAATCCGGGAGGTGCAAGCAAGATGAACAACACTTTGCTACATCAATTGGAGGCCTTCATCGTCAAGGCCAAGGCCGCCACCTACGTCGGCAGCGGGGAAGAGAGTCTCTCGTGCCGCCCCGCCTCCCACGACCTGCAATTTCGCGCGGGCGACTTTCTCTACCTGGATAGCTACTTCGGCGGCGCGGACTTCATCGGCCAGGAGGTCGTCTATTACAAGGATACGCCGGTGTGGGCGATGAACTACTACGGCCGCATCTTAGAACCCGACCTGATCGAGGCCGCGGAAGCCGGGCAGATCATCAAGCAGAGCCTGAGCGCGATGTACAAGGAAGGGCGCTTCCTCGGCGGCTTCGAGCACGACACGGGCGACGGCGTCTACGTCGATACCAGCGCGGGCGACGTCGCCTCGTTCTCCGGCCGGGAATGGATCACGCGCGAGGGCGTGCGCGTCTACGAGCTGATCTATCACGGCGGATTGATCAAAGCATAAGGAGAGAGCGATGCACAAATCCACGTTGAGTTACTACGCCGCGCCCGGCCCGATGACCGATCCCGGCGAGCACGCCGCGCGCTTCGATGCGCTACCTACCGCCGTGCCCGATCTGGTCGAGGTGGTGCAGGGGATGTTGCTGCACATGCACTGGGCGGAGGCTTACGGCGTCACATTGACGGACGAGCGCAAGGAGGAGGCCAGCATCCGGCCGGTTGCGGAGATCGTGAGCCGTTTGCTGGCAATGGATGATGGCCTGTTGACCCAAGCGCGGCCCCTGGAGAAGCGCGTGGTGAGCACCTGCCGCGACTATACGACCTTGCTGTGCGCTATGCTGCGCCATCAGGGCGTGCCGGCGCGGGCGCGCTGCGGCTTCGGCGCCTACTTCCTGCCCGACCACTACGAGGATCACTGGGCGTGCGAGTACTGGGACGCCGACGCGGGCCGCTGGGTGATGGTCGATGCGCAGTTGGACGATTTCCAGCGCAAGCAACTGAAGATCACCTTCGATCCGCTGGACGTGGGGCCAGAGCAGTTCGTCGTCGCGGGGCGGGCGTGGCAAATGTGCCGCGCGGGCGAGATCGATCCGCAGAAATTCGGCATCTTTGATATGCACGGCGCCTGGTTCGTGCGCGGCAACCTCATCCGCGATTTCTTAGCCCACAACAAGATCGAGATCTTGCCCTGGGATCATGGCTGGGGCTATCTGGCGGATTGGGAGGAGAATGACGATCCCCTGCATCCCCCGGCGACGATGGCGGCGGAGGTGATGGATCGCGTTGCAGCGCTCACGCTGGCCGATGACGCGCTCGACGAAATCCGCGCCACCTATCAGACCGACACCGGCTTCCACATCCCAAAAACCTGGTAGTTCGTAGTTAGCCCCGGAGCGTAAGCGGAGTGGCGTCTTTTATGACGGCACTCCATTTCATTAACGTTCAAATGAGGCGAGGCGATTGGACGAGACACCCGCTTCGTTGTAGAATCACTTCCTGTCCATTATCCAACAATATGATGCTTCTGGAGGTTCCCTATGAGTTTCTTTCCCCAACTGAGCATAGGCTGGCTCAACGGCTGGCTGCTCCTGGCCATCTACGGCATCGTCTTCGGCGCGGTCGTGAAGAGCTTCCCTCAAGAGGTCGTCGCCCGGCTCTACGATAAATCCCACTGGACGGAGCGCCAGCGCCGGCTGACCCTCGTGGGCAAGGCGCTCTCCAGCATCCTCTTCGTGCTGATCGCCTTCTCGCCGCTGCGGATCGGCCAGCCGATCTTCGTGGTCGGCAGCGCGCTCTTCGCGCTGGGTCTGATCGGCGTGGTGGTCGCGCTCTTCAACTTCAAGGCCGCGCCGCCGGGGCAGCCGGCGACGACCGGCCTCTACAAAATCTCCCGCAATCCCCAGTGGGTGATGTTGGTCGTGATGTTCACCGGCGCCTGCCTCGCCATCGGCTCCTGGGCGGCGCTGTTGCTCCTGGCGCTGGCCGCTATCTGCTACCACATCCGCATCCGCGCCGAGGAGCGCTCCTGCCTGCAACACTACGGCGACGACTTTCGCGCGTATATGGAGCGCGTCCCCCGATATTTTGTGTTCTTCTAAATCAGTCAAAGACTCCACTGAAAAAAGCTAAAGGGGCTCGCAAAGCCGCCAAGACGCCAAGGAAAAATAAGGTAAAGGTTAATTTTCGTGATCAGAGACGGCGATTTGATGAATAAAATTAAGCCAAACCTTAAAAATCTTGGCGACTTTGCGTCTTAGCGTGAGATAGTCCCCTTCTTTCAGGTGAGTCATCAAATAACACCCAAACCAAAGGAGTAGCCCGGCCCTATGCCCCCAACAGAAGTCATCACCCTGACCAACCAACAGGCGCGGCGCGCCATCCTGGCCCATCAAGGCCTGTGGCCGCCCTACGAGTTGCATGGCAAGGCGGGCGCGCTCGATTACATCCGGCGCGTCGGCTGCCTCCAATTCGATCCGCTCGACATCGTGGGCCGCAATCCCGATCTGGTGCTGCAAGCGCGCGTCGCCGACTATCGCCCCGCGATGCTCCAAGAGCTACTGTACGAGGATCGCGCGCTGGTGGACGGCTGGGACAAAAACGCGGCCATCTATCCTGTGGAGGATTGGCCCTGCTTCCAGCGATATCGCGACGCCGCCCGGCGCCATCCCGGCAAAAGTCCCGAGGCCGTTGAGGCCGCGCTCCCTCAGATCCGAGCGGAGATCGCGGCGCGCGGCCCGCTCTCTTCGATTGATGTGGCCCTGGACCGCAAGATCAAGTGGTCGTGGGCGCCGACGCGACTGGCGCGCGCGACCTTGGAGAGCATGTACGCCTGGGGCGAGCTGATCATCCATCACCGCGTGCACACTCGCAAAGTGTACGACTTCGCGCACCGCCATCTGCCGGCGGAACTGCTCGCCGCGCCCGATCCTAACGAGATGCCGGCAGCCTATCACGACTGGTACGTCCACCGGCGCATCGGGAGCGTGGGGCTGATGTGGCATCGCTCCGGCGGGGCATGGTTAGGAGATCAAAGTGTGAAAAGTGCGGAGCGGCGCGCGGCTCTGGCCCGGCTGCTCGCAGAAGAGAAGATCATCCAGGCGCGCGTCGCGGGCGTCAAGCCGCTCTTCTATCTCCGGCGGGAGGATGCGCCGCGCCTGCGTGAGATTCTGAACGCGCCGACATCGGCGCCCTCGCCCCGCGTCACCTTTTTGGCGCCGTTGGACAACCTGCTCTGGGATCGCCGTCTGATAGAGGCGTTGTTTGGGTTCGGCTATACTTGGGAGGTCTACAAACCCGCCGCCGAGCGCCTGTACGGCTACTACGTGCTGCCCGTGCTCTACGGCGACCGCTTCGTGGCCCGCTTCGAGCCGACCTTCGATCAAGAGACGGGCGTGTTGAGCATCAAAGGCTGGTGGTGGGAACCCAACATCCGGCCCGACGCGACGATGCAGGCGGCCATAACCGAAGGCGTGCGGAACTTTATGCGCTATCTGGGGGCCAGCGCACTTCGCTTGTGCGATGACGTGGCAGAGGAAGTAACCTTACAAAAAATCAAGGTCTAGTTATGCAGAGTTTCGCAGAGATTTTCACAGAGATACACAGAGAAACTCCTTTCTCCGTGCCGCTTTGTGCCCCGATTTGCTCTCAGAATCACAATTTATTGGCATTCATCATTCGCAATTCACAATTCCCCAGGAGGAACAAATTACAATGAAACACCTAACCTACGACGCATTCAACCGCGCGCGCGATTTCATCAAGACCCAGGCGCGGCCGGTGGATCGCGCGCTCTTCGAGCATCGATTTGAAGACGCGCCCGCTGAGCGCGTCGCCGCGGCGCTCTCGCGCTACCAGAACGCCGATGGCGGCTTCGGCCACGCGCTCGAACCGGATGTGCGCACGCCGCATTCGTCGGCGCTGGCGACCGGCCACGGCCTGACGATGCTCAAGGAGCTGGGCTTCTCGCCCGCGCATCCGATGGCGGCTCAGGCGGTGGTCTACCTGCACGAGACTTTCGACGAGGAAAATCTGGTCTGGCGCATGATCCCGCCGGAGGCTAACAATGCGCCGCACGCGCCCTGGTGGCATGATGAAGACGGCAGCCTGGCCCAGACCTTCGATGATTTCTTGATCGTCCCGCGCGCGCAGATTGTGGGACTGCTGCACCACTACGCCGCGTTAGTCCCGCCGGAGTGGCTCGACGCCGTGACGGAGGCCACCGTCGCGACCATCGAGACGCTCGACGTCGAGGCCTTCGGCGGGGGCGGCGACACCCTGCGCTACGCCTTGGATCTGGCGGAGACGGCGGCCCTGCCCGCGTCCTACCGGGATCGCCTGACGCCGCGCCTGCGCGCCGTGGCGGATCAGATCGTCTGCCGCGACCCGGCGGCCTGGTCGGGCTACTGTCCCACCCCCCTCAAGATCGCGCCGACGCCGGACTGCATCGTGGCGGATGTACTTCACGACGCCTTGCAAGCACATCTGGATTACATCATCGAGCATCAGACCGAGGCCGGGTCGTGGGAGCCAACCTGGACGTGGGGCGACGCCTATCCCGACGCCTGGGCGGAGGCGAAGCGCGAGTGGCGCGGCCATCTCACGCTGGAGACGCTCACCTCACTCCACGCCTTCGATAGATTGATTGTCCATGTCGATCTTGGAGGGTGATGCGCACCACAGTGTACGTCAATGCGGCTACCGTGACGTAATGCGGATCACCGGTCTATCGCGGGCGATAGACCATTTTATGAGCAGACAAAGGTGCAACGCACTTGAATTGAGGGAAAGGCAGCCTCATGCAGTATATGCCTGGTGTAAGCTCAAAAGTGCGTTGCACCTCGTAAGACTAAACGGTTACAAAAATCTTGCCGACTTTGCGTCTTGGCGTGAGATCGTCCCCTTCTCTCGGGAGAGTCAATCATTGCCTGGGCTAATTCGATCCAAACCCTTCGGGTCTAAATGAAAAAGGCCAGACACCTAAATGCCTGGCCTTGGATTTGAGTTTGCCGCGATGATGGGGTTATCGCACGCCTAACAACAACTCGTTGGTGAGCTGATCCAACTTCTCGTAGCCCAGGCCGCGCGCGGCGATGGCCTCGCGGTCGAAGGTGTGGGCCTTCAGAGCGGTGGCGGTCTCCGCGCTGTACGGTGTGAGGTAACGGCTGGCGTCGCCCCGGTCGGCGTTGATCTCCGCCAGCAGGGCCTGGATTTCCGCGTCGGCGTTGAACTGCGCCGCCTTCTCCTTGAGGATCAGGTAGGTGCGCATGCAGCCGCGCGCGAAGTCCTTCACGCCCTCGTAATCCTCAGTGCGCATCGCGTGCGCGTCGAAGTGGCGCATACCCTCGTAGCCCACATCCTCCAGGAATTTGACTAAGAAGAAGGCCTGCTTGAGATTCTGCATCCCAAAGCGCCAGTCCTGATCGAAGCGGGCGTAGTTCTGATCGTTGAGATCGATGTGGAAGAGCTTGCCCGCGTCCCAGGCTTGGGCCACCGCGTGCAGGAAGTTCAGCCCTGCCATGTGTTCGTGGGCCACCTCCGGGTTGACGCCTACCATCTTTGGGTGTTCCAAGGTCTCGATGAAGCCGAGGTAAGCGCCTGTGGTGGGGAAGTAGATGTCGCCGCGCGGTTCGTTGGGCTTGGCCTCCAGCGCGAACTTGAGCTGGCTGCCGTCGGCCTCGGCGTAGCCCCGGTCAATGGCGTACTCGGTGAGATAGTTCAGCGCCTCGCGGAAGCGCTGGATGCCTGCCAGCGGGTCTTTGGCGGCGTCGGATTCCACACCCTCGCGTCCGCCCCAGAAGACGTAGACCTCGGCGCCGAGGGAGACGCCCAGATCGATGGCGCGCATCGTCTTTTGCAGCGCGTAGGCGCGGACCTGGGGATCGTTGGCGGTGAAGGCGCCGTCTTTGAAGATGGGATCGGAGAAGAGGTTGGTGGTCGCCATCGGGACCTGGAGTCCGGTCTTGTCTAAGGCCGTGCGGAACTCTTTGATGATCGCGTCGCGCTCGGCCCGCGTCGCGTCGATGGGGATCAGGTCGTTGTCGTGGAAGTTGACGCCGTAGGCCCCGACGTCGGCCAGCAGATAGACGAGATCGGCGGGGGAGCGCGACGCGCGCACGTCCGCGCCGAAGGGATCACCGCCGGTGTTGCCCACCGTCCACAGGCCGAAGGTGAACTTATGTTCGGGTTGGGGTTCGTATTGTGTCATAGTATTCTCCTTAGATATTTGCTTGATGGATGACCGTCTTAGGGATTAAATAGATAGCATGGCCCAGGTCCATTCTATCCGTTGCTTGTCTGCGTGGCTCTTCAGTGATTGTATCAGCGAGACCCAAATTCGCCAAGTCGCGGGTTGGGGGCAATGCAAAAGGCCAGACATCTGGATTGTCTGGCCTGGGATCAGCGATTTTTTCGTGACGATGCTTAATCGCTCTGTAATTTTCTTCTATCCCGCGAGTTCGTGCAGTAACGCTCGCAGGCTCGGCAGCGCGTCGATGGCTTGATCCCAATCCTGGTGATCATTTTCCACCTCGAAGGAATATCCTTGTTGTTCAACCATATCACTGGCCTCGAACTCTGCCAGGGTCATATTGTACTTGTGTTGGAAATTACGCACCATCAACTCATAGGCTGCCAGACGGCGACGAACTTCGTTGATCAATAGCTGGCGTAGGGCGGTGTCGACATCCGTCTCTGGCTCCAACTGCTGCGCAATTTCCAGAACTCTTGTATTGATGGTTGGACTGACGTTGGCTGGTGTATTCATCGGCGCCCTCCTCAATAGTTGAAAACGCTACACATCCAGATTCTGCACCTCGCGGGCGTGGCTCTGAATGAAGCGGCGGCGCGGCGGTACCTTGCGGCCCATCAACATCGAGAAGACCTGATCGGCCTCGGCGGCGTCCTCGATGGTGACCTGCACCAGCGTGCGATTTTCGGGGTCCATCGTCGTGTCCCAGAGCTGTTCGGGGTTCATTTCGCCCAACCCCTTGTATCGCTGGATCGAGTACTTGCGCCCGTCCAGATCCTTCAACACGCCCTGCAGGCCCTGCTCGGTGTAGACGTACTGTCGCTCCCGGCCGGCCTTGACCAGGTAGAGCGGCGGCTGGGCGATGTAGAGGTGCCCGGCGTCGATGAGGCCCTGCATATAGCGGAAGAAGAAGGTCAGCTCCAGCGTGGTGATGTGCGCGCCGTCCACGTCCGCGTCGTTCATAATGATGACGCGGCTATAGCGCAGGTTCTCCAAATCGAATTGGCGGCCCACGCCGCAACCCAGGGCCGAGATCATCGCCTTAATCTCGTTGTTGTTCAGGATGCGATTGATCCCGGCGCGCTCCGTGTTGAGAATCTTGCCGCGCAGCGGCAGGATTGCCTGGAAGTGACGGTCGCGCCCCTGCTTGGCGGAACCGCCAGCCGAGTCGCCCTCGACGATGAAGATCTCGGAATTGGCGGCGTTGCGACTGGAGCAATCCGCCAGCTTGCCGGGGAGTGTCATGCTTTCCAGCGCGCTCTTGCGGATCACCAGATCGCGCGCCTTGCGGGCGGCCGCGCGCGCCTTCAGCGCCGTCAAGCCCTTGTTGACGATCCGCCGGGCGGCCCGCGAGTTAGCCTCGCAGAATTCGCTGATCGCATCGGCGACGGCGGATTCGACCACCGATTTGACCTCCGGGTTCATCAGTTTGACCTTGGTCTGGCTCTCGAACTGCGGTTCGGGGATCTTGACGCTGACCACGGCGGTCAGCCCCTCGCGCACGTCGTCGCCGCTGAGATTGGGGTCCTTGTCCTTCAGCGCGCCCAATTTGCGTCCCATATCGTTGATGGTGCGGGTCAGCGCCGAGCGGAAACCGGTCAGATGGGCGCCGCCGTCCACCGTGTTGATCGTGTTGGCGAATGCCAGCATCGTCTCGTTGAAGCCCTCCGTGTACTGCATCGCCACCTCGACGGTGACGTTGTCCTCCTCGCGCTCCACGTAGATCGGATCGTGCAGCGGCGAGCGGTTGCGGTTGATGTAGCGCACGAAGGAGAGGATGCCGCCCTCGAAGTAGAAGGTCATCCGGCGCGGGAAATCCTCCGGGCGTCGGTCGATGAGATCGACGGTGACATCGCGCGTGATGAAGGCCATCTCGCGGAAGCGCTGCGTCAGCGTGTCGAAGTTGAAATCCATCTCTTCGCTATCGCCGAAGATGCTCGTGTCGTAATGGAAGGCGACGGTAGTTCCCGTATCGCCCTTGTGGGCCTTGCCGATCTCCTCGACGCCGGTGACGGGGATGCCGCACTCATAGCGCTGGCGGTATTTTTTCCCATCGACCCTGACGGTGACCTCCATCCACTCGGAGAGCGCGTTGACGGCGGAGACGCCGACGCCGTGGAGGCCGCCGGAGACTTTGTAGCCGCCGCCGTCGAACTTCCCGCCGGCGTGCAGCGTCGTCATGACCAACTGGAGCGCCGAGATTCCCTTCTCCGGGTGAATGCCCACGGGGATGCCGCGCCCGTTATCGATGACGGTGACGGTGCGATCCGGCTCGATAATCACCCGGATGTGATCGCACGCGCCGGCCAGCGCCTCGTCGATGGAGTTGTCCACCACCTCGTAGATCAGGTGATGCAAGGCTCGCACATCCGTCCCGCCGACGTACATACCCGGTCGGCGCCGGACGGCCTCTAATCCCTCTAAGACTTGAATCGTTGACGCATCATATTTCAACGTCGGTTGTTGTTTTCGTTCTGCCATACTTTCCCCTTTTTAACAACATCCCGCGCGAAGATTTGGGTGCTTTCTATCGATTTAAAATGATAGCATTCGCACGGGGGAATTTTCGATTGCGCATTGGTAGAGGCTTCTTATACTTCTGTGCCCGATTGCGCGCCGATTTCTTTGATTTCTTTCTGATGCTTCTGATAAAGGTTCTGAATCATCTTCAAGAACCCCAAACGTTCGTGATAGAAGACGAAGAGCGTCGCGGTGAGGGCGGCGCTGATGAAGGCGTGCCCGATAATCCCCACCGCCATCGTCCAGGAGGATGGCGCCGGCAGCCGCCACACGACATTCAGTCCATCCGAGACGACCAAAATCAGCAAGATCAGGCCGGCGACGCTCAGGATATTGCCCTGCGTTAACAAGATGCTCTCGCGGATGGCTTGGAGAGGGGGCCGGCGCAATTGAACGATGCCCGGCACGACGAAGAGCAGGTGAAAGAGGAAGAAGAAGGCGAAGGAGATAAGCGTCATCAACAAGACCTGCGCGATGTATCCATTGACCAACCCAACAACCCCAATGAAGAGGCCCGTAATGCCGCTGGCCGGGATGAAGAACAAGAGCAGCGTTAGCACAAATCCCAGCAGTCGCTGCCACACGGCGATCCACCCATCCGGCCCGTCGATTGGGTACTCAAGGTCATCGATGACGGCGATCCCGACCGCGCGCGTGTAGATGGCGGTCAAACCTAAGCCGAGTGCGGCCAGCCCCAGGCCCCATCCCAGCGTCGCCGGCGCCGAGGAGACGATGATCTCCGGGCGCGCGTAGGGTAGGGGCCAGGAGGCGCCGCCCTCTTCCACCAACAGCATCGGGCTGCTCATCAGCGTGGGAACGCCGATCACCGGTCCCGGTCGCAGCGCCACAAAGAGGTTGAATTGCTCCATCATCTGATCCAGCCACAGCTTGATCCATTGGATCTGGCTGATCTCTATCCCCGTTCCTTCGGCGGTCAATGCCGTGGTCAACAACTCCCCCGCGCGCATCAATACCGGTGCGATGGAGAGACGCGGCCCTAACCAGAGGAACATGTCCAACAGTAGAGGCACGACGACCAGGGCAGGGTGATGGGCGACCACCTCAAAGCCCGCCGCGAGGCAGGCTATGACGCCCTTGGGTTCTTGAGGTTCTTCTCGCGTAGCATTTCTTCTTTCCACATCCCTCATTTTACCATATTTAGGCTAAAATACGAATAGAATAGAAGATGATTGTCTTTCTAAAGGGTGAGTCAGCCATCGAGCTGTGGTAGTCCCGGTTGGATATTGACGTTTGAAGTTCGGCTCTTCAGGAATTCGCCGGGTGCAATTGTGCTAGTACACCTCGGCGGAAATTCCTCCCCAGTTAGCTACGCTCGAAGGGGATCGTCAGATCCGCGACGCTACGTCGGAACGGGGATCTGACGATCCCCTTGGAGCAAATTTAACTGGGGAGCCATTTATGCCGCGCTGTACTAGTAACGCTCCAAGCCCTCGTCCCCGAGGGGGTCTTAGCAATTCAAAGGTGCTTTTTAAACGTCCCGGGGACGGGGACTGAGAGCTTTTTTTAAGTGCCGGGACATCCACTCACGAAATGGTCTAGAGGGAGCCTCGCAATGATTTCAAAAAGCTGTTGTGCGAGCTTGA
>CAZCAI010000030.1:24088-34140 GCA_964496595.1 uncultured Anaerolineales bacterium | reverse complement strand
CGCGTAGGCGGTCGCTTGGCGCGTTAGCGCCTGTCTCAGGACTTCAGTCCGGGAAACCAACAAGGGCCTTGCAAATTAGGTAACCGTTTAGTCTTGTGAGGTGCAACGCACTTATGGGCTTATCGCCAGGCTTATGCTGCATGAGGCGTTGCTCATCCTTCAGTCCAAGTGCGTTGCACCTTGATCTGCTCGTAAAACCGAACAGATACTAGCGCCTTAAACGCCAAAACGCCTCACCTAAATGAAACGGGATGCGTGAACAAACATCCTCACGCATCCCGTTTTACATACCTGCATCACTTCTCAACTCGACCTGCGCGAAATCTGCATAATTCCCCGGTACACTCTAAGCATCCTCGCCCATACAGAACGGCGTGACGGTTTACGCTAATTCCGCAGCCTGTAGTAAACGATCAGAGATATGGCGTGCTTGCAAAGCCAACAATGCACGTGGGGCTTGTTCCGGCCAGAGGGCGTGCCAGACTAACAACTCACGCTGCAAAGGAGCTAATTCCAATAGCAGCGCTGGGGGAACATGCGGGGCGCTTATTTCGATCAAGACTGCCGCTTCTCGCAACCACCGGCTGACCAGCGCCTCTGACTGTGGCGCCGTCGCCCGGGAGGCAATGTGTCCGAGGGTTGAAGCCAGGTTCCCGATTTGTTGGGGCCATGGTAATTGAGAAAAGCGTTCATAAAATTGCGGCGTGGTGGGCATTAGGCCACCTCCAGTAAGCGACGTGTAATCTGTTCAATGCGATTGCGTAGCTCAGGGTCTTGTACCTCTAGCGTCCGATTGTATTGCCGGGGGCGAATGTTGATCAGCGACTCAAATCCAACTTGATGATCTAGGGGATACCAATCGGCGCCCCAAATAGCTTGTTGTTGGCTACCATCTTCAAGCAATGCTGCTTCACAATCTGCGTTGAGTTCTCCCCCGCCAGCCAGGATTTCTCGATCAACATCTACCGCCAGTTTAATGAAAGTCTCGCCAAAGACCTCGCCCAGTTGGGTCAATTGTTCGGGTGTGGCCGGCTCACGGATAATCAAAATCACAAAACACCTCCTTGGAGCATGGACTCAAGATTCATGGTAACATAGATTGTATCTGATGCCAATGCTTATCTAAACACAAATAAGGTTTTTCCATTTTGTAATTGCAATTACACCCCATTCGCTCCAAGTGGATTGCTAAGTCCGCGCGTCTGGGGTATATTTTGAACGTGTTTATGGCTTGTGCAAGCAAAACGGGGATCTGGCGATCCCCTTGGAACGAGGTATCTGTTTGGTTTCGTGAGTGGATGTCCCGGAACTTCAAAAAAGCTCTCAGTCCCCGGGGACGGGGACGTTTAAAAAGCAACTTTGAACTGCTAAGACGCCCTCGGGGACGAGGGCTTGGAGCGTTACTCATAAGACTAAACTAGTACGGAGCGAGAATGGGAAAGCCCTATCGTTTGGTCTTGAGGTGCAACGCACTTTTGAGCTTGTTGCCAGGCATAATACTGTAGGAGACAGCGCTCGTTCGGGACCTCTAGGTTGGGATTTGATCTTTGCCGCGCGGCTCGGCATCCGTCGCGGGGAGGGTGAAGTAGAAGCGGCTGCCGTGGCCCGGCTTGCCTGGGCTTGCGACGCCGACTTCGCCGCCTAATTTCTCCGCGATGCGCTGGACGATGGAGAGGCCCAGGCCGTGACCCTTCACATTGATTTCGCTCAGGCGGGTGAACTCGGTGAAGAGGGTGGCCTGCGCCTCCGGCGGGATGCCATCCCCATAATCCTGCGCCCAGAAGCGGATGACGCCGGCGGGCCGGCGGGCGGCGCCGAGTTCCAGGCGCGGCGGGCGCCCGCCGTATTTGAGGCCATTGCTGAGGTAGTTGATCCAGATTTCCTCGACCCACGGGGCGTAGCCCAGGGCCGCCGGCCAGCTCGCCGGGGCGATGACCTCCGCTTGGGTTTGGGCGATCATCTGATCGAGCCGCGCGAGAACCTGCTCCAAAATAGCAGCCATATCGAGCGGTTGGAGCTGAATCTCTTCCTTGCGCACGCTGGCCAGCAAGAGCAGACCCTCGGTGATGCTGATAGCTTTGCGGCTCATCGTCTTGACGGCCTGACCGATTTTTGTCAGTTCCTCTGGACTTAAATCGGCGGTCCCTTGGGCCAGGACGTCCGCATAGCCGCTGATGACCGCGAGGGGATTTTTAAGATCGTGGGCGACGGTGTGGGCGAAGGCGTCCAGCTCCTGGTTCTGGCGTTCCAGTTGCTCGTTTTTCTCCTGGAGTTGATGATGAATCTTCTGGAGGGTGAGGTGGGTCTGGATGCGGGCCAGGACCTCCGCACGTTGAAAGGGTTTGGTGATGTAATCGACGCCGCCCACGTCGAAGGCGGTGATTTTGTCGAAGACTTCATTTAGCGCGCTGATAAAGATGATGGGGATGTCGCGGGTCTGCTCGGCGGCCTTCAGGCGGCGGCAGACCTCATAGCCGCTGATGTCGGGCAGCATGATGTCGAGCAGGATCAGGTCGGGGGGATTGGCCCGCGCGGATTCTAACGCGCGCTCGCCGTTGTTGGCGACGCGGACGCGGTAGGTCTGCTCCTTCAAGATCCGCGCGATCAGGCGAAGGTTCTCCACTGTATCATCGACGACTAAGATGCTACATTGTCCTATGTTCATAATGGGGCGCCCTGTTCATCGGCGTGTTCAAGTTGTGGAAATTTTTCAAGAAAAGCGAGAATCTCTTCGTGTTGAAAGTTGTCGATCCATTGTGATAGTTGGTGGGCGAGTCGTGGATGGCTCGCTCGGATATCTTCGGCGAGATCGCACATCCACGCCAGATCGCCTTCGATGGTCGCCTGTTGGAGAGCTGCGCGCCAGTCGTCTGGGAGATCGGTCAGGGTGAAGTCCACGGCCTTCACGTCCGATGCTTGCGTCGCACGCGCTGGGCCGGCCAGTCGATCTGATCGCGGCTCGTAGATGTAGCTCACATCTAAGTGGCGCGCGATGATGTCGAAGATGTCGGCCTCGCGATAGGGTTTGCGGAGGAAATCGTCGCAGCCTTCGGTCAAGATGGTGGCGCGCTCCTCCCCGAAGGCGCTGGCGGTCACGGCCACGATCACAGTCGCGTCGCCGCCCGGCAGCGATTTGATCTGCCGGGTGGCCGCGAGGCCGTCTTGCTCCGGCATCCGAATGTCCATAAAGATGAGGTCGGGGCGCCACGTCTGCCAGCGGGCGACGGCCTCCTGGCCGTCGGCGGCGATCTGCACGTCGAAGCCCGCCGGCGCCAATAATTTGCGCATAAGTTTCTGGCTGGCGGCGCGATCCTCCGCGATGAGGATTTTGTAGGCGGGCTGCCCCTCCGCTAAGCCCACGACGCGCTGCCGGCGTTGGCGTTCGACGGTCGTGGCTTTGATGATCTCGACGGGAATATCGAACTCGAATTTGCTCCCCACGCCGACTTCGCTTTCCACCGTGAGATCCCCGCCCATCATGCGCGCGTACTCCCGGCTGATGGGCAGCCCCAGGCCGGTGCCCGTCTGGGCCTGGCGCCCGCTCGCGGTCTGCACGAAGGTCGCGAAGACCTGGTCTATCTCCTCCGGCGCGATGCCCACGCCGGTGTCCACGACCTCGAAGTGCAGGAGCACAGCGTCTGCGGCTTGATGGGGGGCTACATTCATCGTGATTCTGCCGCTGGCTGTGAACTTGACCGCATTCCCCAGCAGGTTGATGAGCACCTGGCGCAGTTTCCCCTCGTCGGCGCGGATGCGGCGCGGCGTGTCCGGCGCGAGATCGAAGGTGAGGGGCAGGCCCTTCTTCTCGGCGCGCAGGCTGAACATCTCTCTGAGGCCCTGGAGCATCAGGTGGAGATCGAAGACGGTGGGCCGAAGCTCCATCTGGCCGGCCTCGATTTTGGAGAGGTCCAAGACGTCGTTGATGAGCGCCAGCAGGTGATCGCCGCTGCGCTGAATGATGGCTAAGTTCTGGCGTTGCGTCGG
Organism: uncultured Anaerolineales bacterium; assembly: GCA_964496595.1. GTDB lineage: Bacteria > Chloroflexota > Anaerolineae > B4-G1 > SLSP01 > JAAAOZ01. The sequence goes on along the minus strand of CAZCAI010000030.1, from coordinate 30,156 downwards.
GGTGAGGTTGGCATCTCTGGCCATCAGTTCGGCGAAGCCCAAGACGGCGTTCATCGGGGTGCGCAGTTCGTGGCTCATATTGGCCAAGAACGTGCTCTTGGCCCGATTGGCTTCTTCTGCCGCGCGGCGTGCTTCTTCTGCCGCACAGCGTGCTTCTTCTGCCGCACAGCGTGCTTCTTCTGCCTCGTCGCGCGCCTGGCGCAGCTTATTCAAGTATTGCGCGTTGGCAATCGCGCCCGCGATCTGCCCGGCGATGGTCTGCGCCAGTTTCGCCTCTTCCGCGGTGAATACTGGCGCGCTCTTGTGCCGCGCCACGGTGTAGGTGCCGATCACTTCGCCGCGCGCCCACAAGGGCGTCGTCATGTTGGATTGGATATCATGCTCGCGGGCCAGACCGCGGTTAATCTCATTGCGGGGATCTGTGGATAGATCGGCGATGATGAGCGGTTCCCCGGTCTCAATCACCTGGCGGGCGGGCGGATCGTCCGCCAGCGGGATATACACCGGGTCCTCGGGCGGGCCGTGGGGATCGCGGTTGTAAATAGCTACCAGCGCTTGCCCCTGACGTTCCTCGTCCAAGAGTCCTACGGCTCCGGTCATCGCGTCGAAGATCTGCGCGGTCTCCCGCACGACGATGGCTAACGTTTCCTCAAGATGGGTTTGGGTCGCTATCGCCTGGGTGATGCGATTCAAGGTGGATAGCTCGGTCACGCGGCGTTGTAAATCCTCGTTGGCCTGTTGGATCTGCTGTTCGGTGCGGCGACGCTCGGTGATGTCGCGCGAGACACCCACCAGGCCGACTGGGCGATCATCGGCATCGTACATCAGCCGGGCGGTAGCCTCCGTCCACACAGTCGTCCCGTCACGGCATGGTTGCTCGATCTCGAAGTAGGCCGGGGCGCTCCGTTGCCCGGTTTCTAACGTCTTGAACGCCATACGGAAGCCGGCTTGCACAGCCTCCAGAGAACTGGGGCAGATGGCTTCCTCCACTGATTGTTGCAACACCTCTTCGGGCGTGTAGCCGCGCAGTTGATAAACCGAAGGGCTGACATAGGTGAAGTTGCCCTCCAAATCCATCGTCCAAATCACATCGTTGGCATGCTCGGCCAGCAAGCGATATTTCTCCTCGCTCTCGCGGAGCGCCATTTCGGCCACTTCGCGCTCGGCAATTTCGCGCCGCAGGTCAGCGTTGATGCGCGAGAGTTCCTGTTCACGCCGTTGCAGGCTGGCCTGACTCTCGCGCAAAGCCACCACCATCGCGTTGAACGCCTCGGAGAACTTGCCCATGAAGTCCACGTGCTGTTCGAAATCTCCCTTGGCGATCTGCTGGGTCTGCCACGTGAGATGGCGCAGGTTGGCTTGGAGCGCCTTCAAGCCGCCCGCCAGCAGCCCGCGCGACGCGAGCGTCTGGTCGAGGTCGCCTTTGCCCAGAGCCAAGACAAACTTTTGCAGCGCTTCGATCTCGGCGAGGAGCGCTTGCCAGCCCTCGTGCTGCGCCAACGGCGCGGGCAGCGTGGACGGTTGGCCTCGGTGGAATGTCTGTTGGACGACCTGGAGCGCGGTCTCCAAATCATTGGAGGCCGCAGCATCGAGATCGTCGCGCACCGCCTCGAAGCAGGCCCTGAACGCCGCCTCTGCCTGCGGGCTGGGCTGATCTATCATAGCCTCGAGACTATCTCGGAGTTGGAGCAGTGCGTCGTGATTCAAAGGTATATCTCACGCAGGTTCGATAACCTCAGCCGTAAAACGGCAGGTACGGTCGCCCGTACACCAACAATCTACCTCTTTGACCTTGAAGGGTTTGCCGGTGAAGCTCTCCATCAGCCCGGCGATGAAGCCCTCGTCGTAGACGCAGATCTCATAATCAAGCTCCGGTAAGCCGGAGCAATCCAAATCCTCGGAGACGGTGAGGACAAAACTACCTTGCTCCAAATCCGCTTTCTCGATGCGCAGAATGCCGATCCCCATCTCTTTGAGCACGGTCTGCAGCTCGCGCACGAAGGCGTCGAAGTTCTCCGGTTTTTCCATCGCGTGGGTATAAAATTTGCTGCCGGCCAGATACCCAGCCTCGTAGAAGAGGCGGTCAGCTTCTTCTGTGCTGAAATTGCGTTCCAATACGTCACGGAAACAGAACTGCATCAGCCGATAGACCTCGAGGCGCGTGGATGGGCCGAGGTTCGGGCGACCTAATTCGAGGTCGCCGATTAGATCCCACGAGAATTCATATTTGCGTTTTTGGTTCATATTGTACTCCTTGTTGGTTATTTAACGCGCTCGTTTGTTTTCATGATGGATTTCAAACTTCCTGGATGTTGATAGTTTACCGTCAAGTGGACTGACGTCAACCGGGTAAGGGGGGCATACATACAAGCGCCCTCACATTCGGGGGGCTTGAGACGTCAGTCAGTATAAGTTTGATGACAAAATGCGGTATAATAGGTGTGGAGGTGAATGATGACCTTAACTTACACTAAAGTACGTAAATTGGCCGAGCAGCTTCCTCTTGAGGAGCAGGCAAAGCTTGTCCAGGATTTGGTGAGTGCTCTCGCGGATGCTGCGGCAGCCCAACGGTGGGATAAACAGATCGAAGAGGACGTTCAGGCAGGAAAGCTAGATGATATCGCCGAAACGGTGTTGACGGATTTTGAAGCTGGGCGTTGCTCTACGCTATGAAGCATTTCACTCATCCCCAGTTTTGGGAGCACTATCATCAGTTACCTGAGAATATACGTCGATTAGCCGACAAGAATTTTGAGCTTCTCAAACAAGATCCCAGTTATCCCTCTCTGCACTTCAAGCGTGTGGGACGCTTTTGGTCTGCTCGTGTAGGCTTAGATTATCGTGTTCTGGCCGTGGATGGCCCCGAAGGTCCTATTTGGTTTTGGATTGGCTCCCATGCGGACTACGATAAGCTGATCAGATAGCGGTTTCCAATCCTCTCTTTGTTTAAACAGTATATAAACATCTAAGCGCCCTCACCTTCGAGGGCGCTTGGGACGTCAGATGGGGATTCATTGCGGACTCTCATCCATATCGATCTCTCAGGTCATGCACGAAAGCGAGCATATCGCGATCCACGCGCGCGGGATGCTCGATTAAGTAGGGACCGTAATCGCGCGCGTAGATGTTGACGTCGTAGTCGGAGAGATCGTCCGTGTAAGCCCCGGCGGCCACTGAGCCTTCCAAGATCACGGCGCGAATCTCGTCGTCCGCCTGCGCCAGGGCGATGATCTTATCGATGAGTTAGGGGTGCATTTGGCTCTCCTTTGCAGTGGTGATTTGCGAAACTTTTGGATGTATATCATAGCATATTATGATGTGACTTGCGATGCGTTGATTTGTGCTCAATGAATTGTATGCTATAGTTTCTGTGTGGTTAATAATTCCGCAACTTGACCGATGTCTTTATATCAGGAGGGTGTATGCGGCGATATCAAGTCGTGATGGTGTTAAGTTCTCTTCTGCTGGTTGGGTTTATCTTGTTGTATTTTCCTCAGTGGCAGGACTCTCCAAAAGCTCAGGCTGCGGTTCCTTTGCGTCCCCCAGCGACAGACACGACCTTTCTGCACGATGAGGCTGGTATAACGGCTTATACCAACCTCTCCACTACCATTCGTTTGGATTATGTAGCCAGCGCATTTCGGACCATCGAGGATCAAACGGATGAGTACATCATTGGATGGGTACACCCCCCAGATTATGATATTTCGTTTGATGTGCAAGTCTATGTAAGAAGTGATGGATGGGTAGTAGCTTACTATGCTCAAGATGATCCCGTGAGTAAAATTTTTGATTGGAAAGACCGAAGCTTTTCCTCTACTTTATTGGAGCAAGCGATTACTAAGGTCTTGAGTAAAGATGGCCTTGAATTGTCCGAGGTGAACTTCTACGACTTTCGCTATCCCGAAGCGACTCATATGATGTGGATTAAAAAGAACAAAGGTACGTATTACATTAATGTCCCCAATAGCTTTGTTTTTTATGAACGAAGCTGGATGTTTTCTGGTTTGTTTGATTTTGGGGCCGGTGCGATGAGCTTTAAGATAGACGGAGTTGTCCTGGGGAGTCACTATGGGTCTGGCGGCTGGAAGTGGGATCGTGGAGTATTGACGGAGGGACAACTCTTGCCAGATCTTGAGCATCAAGTATCTGTCTCTGTCGGTTCGTATATAAAAGATTCTTTCACTGGTCTTGTTCTTGTTTATCGAGATCCCAATGCGACACCTTAAAAGTATCTTAGGTATCGCTTGGGCTTTGCTGCTGATGATCATCTTCATCACTTACCTGATTTCTCCAACAGAAGCTAAGTCTAATCGCGATAGTATTACATTGACGGGAGCTGATGCGGTTGTAGAAATCGAATTCCCCGATGCGCTGCAACCGATAAAAATATCAACTCGCTTTCTCGTGAAGTATGCGGATCAGATTGTCTATACTCGGTTATCTCCTCTCAATAGCACACTTCAATCATGGCTTGTCGCGCTTGAGGATCGTATCCGGTTACGCTACGTTGAGAAAAACGAAGAGCACGCGCTTGAATTTCCAATTGGCCTGGTGCCTACTTTGACACCTACGCCTACATCAACTCCCACCAACACGCCCACGATGACGCCAACCAACACGCCGACAACGGCATTTGTTCCCACACCAACCCCTACGCCCATACCCATGGATGAGTGGTATCAATTCTTGCCCTTGTCGATGCGAAATCAATCGAATTAAGGCCCATCAATACCCAAGCGCCCTCACTCTTCGAGGGCGTTTGTTATTATGTCGGGCATCTTTCCGCTTCTGCTGTAGAAGGTGAGCAAATCTAAGCGATTGACGACGGCCAGGTTGGAAAGTACGGTGGTGTTAATCAGAATCGGCATTGAACCAGGTCTCTAGCGCGGCTACTTCAGCTCTTGCCTCTTCTATGTTTGCAGGCCCCAGCCGCAACGAAACGCCGTGCTGTTCGAGAAGCTCCTTCATCCGCTCAAAACTCACTCCGGCAAGGGCAGCGGCCTGCGCCAAAGACAGTTCTGGATCGGTGCGGTAACGATGAATGCCAACTTGGATGCGGAGATCAGGTCGATCTAGGAGTAGATGACGCAGGGCCTCTTGCATCACCTCCTCTTCGCTTTCGTAGAGTTGCGCTTGAATCAAATCTTGGATCTGAATGTTCTGTAACCCCATACCTACCTCCGATGCGTTTCTCGAATCCACTCCTCAATTATCTTTCCCTACATTCATTCTTATGATCGTCCAGTATTTTCGTGCTTGCCGATAGGCAACTTGGGCATTTTGATCTGCGTTGGTCATTTTTTGCCTCCTGGATCGTTCTGTTGCTTTTTGTGGGCCTGCAACGCCTCGATCTTGGGATGCTGATGGATCTCCTCCAGCGCTTCCCGGGGAAACGTCTCGGCGATGATGAGACCGCGCGGATGCCCCGATTTGTCCACGACCTCGGCCAACTCGCGGACGGCGGCGGGCGTGGCGCGCGTCTCGATCTTCGCCAGCGCGATCTCGCCTCCGCGCATCAAGTGGAGATCTGCCCCGTGGAACTGCGAGGCGGTCACCGTGTAGCCCTGGGCGCGCAGCGCGTCCAGCGTGCCCGTCCATTGCTCCTTGATCTTTTGATACTCGCGTTGCTGCAATTGGCGGCTGACGAGCACGGCCACCAGCCCCAACGCAACCAACAGCAACCCGATCACTGCAATCTGTATCAGCATACGCGCCTCCCAAAGCAAAAACCCCCGCTCTGAACGGGGGTTTGGGTCAAAGACTGGGGGCGGAGGATTCGAACCCCCACTCACGGATTCAGAGTCCGCTGTCCTACCGTTAGACGAGCCCCCAATGGTATAAAACTGTCTCTAACGGTGATTATTTTACCATGCTTCTTCATTTTGACAAACGCTCTATTGTCCACAGCCCGCAGATAAATCGCGGGTTTTCAGATGGGTAGTCTACTGCCCGGCGGCCTCAAAGATGACGTTTTGACTTAGGCCAAAACATCCCAGGGCATTTTGCTTATCGCGAAATGTCTCATTGACGCCTCCGCGATTTTACACTATCATTGATGCAAGATG
>CAZCAI010000030.1:0-23988 GCA_964496595.1 uncultured Anaerolineales bacterium | reverse complement strand
TTTTACGCAATACGTTTTACGCAATACGCTTTGCACATCCATCAACTCAAAACGAAGCACACCCACAAACAGGAGGCAAACCCATGCTGTACACACGTCAGATCATCGAGCAGGCCGAGGATCGGTCGCTGGCGCCCTATGGCTTTCGGAGCCGCGACTCGCGCGGGCGCGAGTATCCCGAGGACGAGCCGGCCTATCGCACGCGCTTCCAGCGGGATCGCGACCGCATTTTGCACACGACTGCCTTCCGGCGCCTGGAGTACAAGACCCAGGTCTTCGTCAACTACGAAGGCGATTACTACCGCACCCGGCTGACGCATACCCTGGAGGTGGCCCAGATCGGCCGGACGTTGGCGCGCGCGTTGGGCGCGAACGAGGATCTGGTGGAGGCGATCTGCCTGGCGCACGATCTGGGCCATCCGCCCTTTGGACACGCGGGCGAGGCGATGCTCAACCAGTTGATGGCCGAGCATGGCGGCTTCGAGCACAACAAACAGTCGCTGCGGATCGTGGAGAGGTTGGAGCGGCGCTACCCCGAGTTCCCCGGCCTCAATTTGACCTGGGAGGTGCGCGAGGGGATGGTCAAGCACGAGACGGAGTACGATGCCTCGGACGCGCGACGCTTCGGGCCGGAGCTGCGCGGCGCCTTGGCCGCCCAACTCGCCAACCCGGCGGATGAGCTGGCCTACACGGCGCACGACCTCGACGACGGATTGCGCTCCGGCCTGATCAAGTCGGCGGATTTGGATGGCCTGGCGCTGTGGGAGCACGTCAAGGAGAGCGTGGGCTGGGATGGCGCGGACTTCAGCCAGATGTGGCGCCATCGCATCGTGCGCCGGCTGATCGGCGTCCTGGTGCGCGACGTGGTGATGGAGACCTCGCGCCGCCTGGATGCGGCGGAGATTGAGTCGGTGGCGGAATTGCAGGGCCTGCCGGAGAACGTCGTCGCGCTCTCGGCCGAGATGCACACGATGACGCGCGAGCTGAAGCACTTCCTCTACGAGCGTCTCTATCGCCACCCGCGCGTGATGCGGATGCAGATGAAGGCCGAGCGCATCATCACGGCGCTCTTCGAGGTCTACATCGCCGAGCCGCGCCAGCTCCCGTGGGAGGAGCAGGCCAGGCTGGAGTCGCGCTCGCTGCACCGGACGGTCTGCGATTACCTCGCGGGGATGACCGACCGTTACGCCCTTCAGGAGCACGCCAAGATGTTCGATCCCTTCGAGCGGGTCTGAGCCAATCTCAACAAGACTCAATAGGGACGCACGTCATTTAACCGGAGGGGCGAGATGCGATCGCCCCTCCGGTGTTTTTTTGGGCATCCATCTTAGTTACGCAAGAGAGATACAACGCGCTTAAAAGCCGAAGCGGTCTGTAATGCGGAGAGTGCTCTAAGCACAAAAGTGCGTTGCACCTCTGGTGCTTTGGCGTGGATCGCCAGATCCACGCCTGGAGCGACAACATCAACCCCTAAAAATTGCGCGTGACGACCGGTAGATAAATCGTCAACGGCTGTACCTCCGTCGTAAACTCATCCTCGTCGCCCCAACTTCCCGGGCTGCCGATCTCCGCCCCATTCAGTAGCGTCCGATCCCCCGGCAGACCGACCGTTGCGGTGATGATCACCCGCCCGGATGCGTTGGGCGCTACGGCGCTGATCTCCCAGATGCCGCGCGTGGTGTTGACATCTCCGGTGGGATGGTAATCTACAATCTGGATGTTGGCGGGAAAGGTGTCGGTCACGGTCACATTCGTGGCGGTGAGGTTGCCCATATTCCAGTAATCCAGCCGATAGCGCAACACATCCCCCACATTCACCGTTTGCGGCCCGCGCTTGTCGATCTGGAGGATGGCGCCCTCGGTAACCACCTGCGTCGCATATAACTCTTGCATCATCCCCGTTTGGGCGCTGTAGAGCAGCGTGCGATTGTGCAACAGCGTGGGCGAGGACGGCGCGGTGGAGGTGATGACGCCTTCCCACATCTCACCCGGCGTCAGCGTCCCGATGTCCCACTGCGCCATCGGGAAGTCGTCCAGATCAGGTGCAGGGATCACAGTTGGCAATGTCACCTCGTCGGGCAGGAAATTGACTAAGATCACCTGCTCCAGCGTGGATTCCCCCGTGTTCTCGCAACGAATCCGGTGGACGACCTCGCCGCCGATGAGCGCCGCCGTGTAACCGTCCACCGTCAAATCGATCTGGTCGATAAGCGGCGTGACGGGAATCGAGAGCGTCGCAGTGACCGGATCGACCCCATCGGCGAGGACCAAGGCGCGGTTATTCAGCTCGGTGTAGCCCTCGCGGACGCGAGCGTAGACCATCACGGTATTCTGATCTGTATTCGGCGCGGTGAAGAGCAAGATCCCGTTCATATTCGATGCTGGGGTAGGGGAAGCTCCCAGGTACTCCACGCCGGCGGGCAAAAATTCATACAGCCGGAGATTGAATCCTTGACTGCCCGGCACGATGTTGGCATAGGTCAATTCGTAGGTGACGAAGTCGCCGGGCTTGGGCGCCGCGTTATTCACCGTCTTGTCCAACGTCAGCACCGGATTGCCAATCGGGCTGTCGAAGGTCAACGGGGCCGGGATGGCATCCGACGCCGACAGTTCCCCGGCATCGAAAATCCATTTGCCGATGCCCACAATTCCCAATAAGATTACAACAGTCCACAACACTTTACGCTTCTTCAACATGTCAGGCCTCCCAAGTGACTATATCTATTGATCGATGCCGATACCAATATCCAGGAGAGGGGGGTGGGGGTTGGGATATTTTGCTTTAGAACGCGCTTTCTGTCAAATTGATCTTGAGGCGTTGCCCATGAAAAAAAGCGGAGCGGATCTTCATCCGCCCCGCTATTTTATCCTTGTGGCCGCGATTTTTACGCGCTTTGCAACACCGGCCGGAACTTGTAGCCATAGGAAATCGTCCCTTCATCTCCCTGGACGCGCAAGCGCCGCGTGACCATCTCCACCGGCATGCCGATCTGCACCTCATCCGGTGCCACGTCCGTAAGCTGCGCGGTGATCATCGGGCCTTCCTCCAACTTCACCAGCGCGACCGTGTAGGGGACATACTGCTCGAACCCCTCCGGCGCGTTCTGGACGGTGCTGTAGGTGTAGACCTCGCCGCGACCGCTCAACGTGTACTCTGTCTTCGCCGGCTGATGACATTCCGGGCAAATATCGCGCGGCGGGAAGATGACCGCATCACAATGATCACAGATTTCACCCTCTAGCCGATACCGCTGTCCTCGTAAACGCCAATTATGTGCTACTTTAACCCCCATCGTAATATCTCCTTTCTCTAAACTCTGATCTTAACTTATTTCGATATTCGAAATTCGCAATTCATCATTCGCAATTCTAACTTCATCCCATCGCTTCCAAAATATGCGTGATAATCGTCGCGCCGCTGCCCCCGATGTTCTGCGCCATACCGAGCCGCGCGTTGGGGATTTGGGTCTCGCCGGCCAGTCCGCGCAGTTGGAGGACGGACTCGACGATCTGATAGACCCCTGTCGCGCCGACGGGATGGCCGCGTGATTTCAGGCCGCCCATCGTGGAGACCGGGATGCGACCGTCCAGCGCGATTTCGCCATCCAACGCCATGCGGACAGCTTGTCCACGCTCGGCGAAGCCCGTCGCTTCCAGGCTGAGCGCCGACATAATCGCGAAGGCGTCGTGCAACTCGAAGAAGTCTAAGTCGGCGGGCGTGATCCCCGCCTGCTCATAGGCGCGCTGGGCCGAGATCCGCGCGGCCTCCAACGCCAAAGGATCCTTGCGGCTGTGGACGGCCAGGGGCGATGTCGCCACCGCCGACGCTTTGATCCGCACGGGCGCCGGGCTGAGCGTGCGCGCATACTCCATCGGCGCCAATACCACGGCGGCCGCGCCGTCGCAGATGGGCGAGGCGTCGAACAGCCCGATGGGACTGGAGATCATCGCCGAGCGCTCGTAGGCCGCCTGTGAGATCTCCCTTTGGAACATGGCGTTGGGGTTGTGTTTGCCGTTCGCGTGCGCGTTGATGACGAAGTTGGCGAAATCCTTCCGCTCCCATCCGTACTCGTACATATACCGTTGCATCAAGAGGCCGTTCAGCGTGACGAAGGTCACGCCCTGATTGACCTCATACTCCGCGTCGGCGGCCATCGCCAGCGCGGCCGTGGTCTGCTCGCCGACCGTGTCCGTCATCTTCTCCACGCCCATCGCCAGCACCAGATCGCTCATCCCGCTGGCGACTGCCATCATCCCCACCCGCACGGCGGCGGCGCCAGAGGCGCACGCGGCCTCGATCTTCATCGCCTCCGTGCCGGTCATCCCCAGAAAATCGACAACTAAGCCGCCCAAGTGCTCCTGGCCCGTCGTCGTGCCGGAGAGCATATTGCCCACGTAGACAGCGTCGACGCGCTCCACGTTGGCGTCCTTCAGGGCCTTGAGTCCGGCGTCCAAGGCCAGGTGTCGCAAACTGGTCGTCCAGTGCTCATCGACCGGCGTCTGTCCAACTCCAATAATGGCTACATCTCGCATAAGTTCACTCTCCGTTCACACTACTTCATCAATAACTTGCCGCGATAGCGGGCGTACAAGGCGTAATCGATTTCCGTGCGCCGTTGAATATAATCGGCGACCTTGGGGGCGCGCTCGCGCCGCTCATCGATGGCCTCCGTGACCTCCCAAACGAAGGCGTCGGAGCCGGCGCCGGAGCCGAAGCTCGTGATGAGGATGCGGTCGCCCGGCTGCGCGATGTCTAAGGCGGCGGAGAAGCCTGTGATGGCGGCGGCGGCGTAGGTGTTGCCGATCTCGTTGCTCAGCAATCCCGGCCCCAGTTGCTCGGCGGTGAAGCCCACGCGCTTAGCCACGCGCTGCGGGAACTTTACATTCGGCTGGTGGAAGATGGCGTAGGTGAACTCCTCCGGCTGCATCTCCAGTTGATCCAAAATCTCCTGGGTCGCCGATTGGATGTGGTGGAAGTAGGCCGGCTCGCCCGTGAAGCGCGCGCCGTGGCTGGGATAATGCCGGTAGGCGCGACGCCAGAAATCGGGCGTGTCGGTGATGTAGGAGAGGGAGCCGGTACAAATCGCCACAGACTCCTCCGCCGGGCCGATGACGAAGGCTGTCCCCCCGCTGGAAGCGGTATATTCCAAGGCATCGCCGGGCCGGCCCTGCGCCGTGTCCGCGCCGATGGCTAAGGCATACTCGCCCATCTGTGAGCCGACCAGGCCCATCGCGGCTTGCAGCGCCTCGGTGCCGGCCTTGCACGCGAACTCGTAATCCGCCGCCAGCAGATAGGGCGTCGCGCCCAGCGCCTCGGCCACGAGGGTGGCCGAGGGCTTGACGGCGTAGGGATGCGATTCGCTGCCCACCCAGATAGCGCGCAACTGCTCCGGCGCGATCTCCGCGCGCGCGATGGCGTTGCGGGCGGCCTCGATGGCGATGGTCACTGTGTCCTCATCTAAGCCGGCGACCGATTTCTCCTTCACCGGGCCGCGCCCCCCGCCCTGCCACACGCGGGCAATCTCCGCGTTCGGCACGCGATACATCGGGACGTAAGACCCATAGCCGATAATCCCCACGGCTCGCTGTGGTTTCATAACTCGATGATGATTCATAGACCCTCCTCGAATAGTGCTTAGTTCTCGCTGCTAATGATCTTGTAATCTAAAACAAGAGACGACTGGTTGGGTGTGAAACGTATTGCGTACTTCGTATTACGTAATACGCAATACGAAATACGAATTTTTGTATAAGTTACTTCTCACTGCCTTCCACCTTCGCCAGCAGCGCCTCCGCCCTGTCGATGCGGATTTGCTGCTCACGGGCCATAAGCTCGGCGATGCGCGGGATCTGCGCCCCGGTGGCCCCGGCAGCGAGCGCGACCTGGCGGGCGTGCAGGGTCATGTGGCCCTTCTGGATGCCCTCGGTGGCTAAGGCGCGGAGGGCGGCCAGGTTCTGCGCCAGTCCCACGCTGACGACGATCTCGGCCAACTCCTGCGCGGTGGCTGCGCCCAAGATCTTGAGCGCGACCTTGACCGTCGGATGGACGCGCGTCGCGCCGCCCACGATGCCCAGCGCCATCGGCATCTCTATCGCGCCGACGAGATGGCCCGCGCCGTCGCGCCGCCACGTGCTCAGCGGAGCGTAGCGACCTGTGCGGGCCGCGTAGGCGTGCGCCCCCGCCTCGATAGCGCGCCAGTCGTTGCCCGTCGCCAACACGACGGCGTCCACGCCGTTCATAATCCCCTTGTTGTGCGTCGTCGCGCGATAAGGATCGACGGCGGCGAAGGCCCACGCCTGTTCGATGCCGCGCGCGACTTCCGCGCCCTCAAAGCCCGCGAAGGCCAGGGCCGTCTCCGGGATGACCACGCGGGCGCGGGCCAGGCGCTGATCCGCCAGGTTAGTGAGGATGCGCAGGAAGACGTCGCCGCCCGTGATCTCCTCGACGTGGGGCGCCAGCCGCTCGCAGGCGGTGTTGATCGCGTTGGCGCCCATCGCGTCGCGCACATCGTAGTGCAGGTAAAGCACGAGCATCGGCCCGGTGGGCGTGGTCTCGAAGACGCGCGCCTCGAGCCGCCGGGCGCCGCCGCCCAACTTGCGCAACACGGGATCGACCTCGTTGGCGAGAGCTAACAGCTCCTTGCGCCGGGCGAGCACATCGACCCTGGCGGCCCACGGGTCGGGCGCGCCGACGACCTGAATCTGCCCGATCATTACCGGATCGTCCGTCGTGGCGACGAAGCCGCCGCCCGCGCGCGCCAGCTTGGCCGCGTACGAGGCCCCGGCGACGACGGACGGCTCCTCGATGACCATCGGCGCGAGCACCTCGCGCCCATTCACGATGAAGTTCGTGGCGATGCCCAGGGGGAGGCTGTGACGTCCCACCGTGTTCTCGATCATGTGATCGGCGCGCTCCAGCGAGAGGCCCATCTCGCCCTGGAGAATCTGTTGCTCCTCCGCCGTCAAATTGGCCTGCTGAGCGATTTGCTCCAGTCGCTCGGCTAACGGTCGATTGTAGAAGCCCGGCAAGCGTGATGTCGCTTTGTTTTCCACAATGGCTCCCTTAATTAATACTCTCCCAGCCCTCTAACTCTTATCTAACCTCGATCTGACTTCTATCATATCACAGATACTCTCCCAAAACCTATCAAATTTGGACTATCGAGCGAAATTCATCCCGAAGATCTTCGAAAATCGATAAGGAGGTTACTTCTTTTGGATTATCAGGTAACTTTCCTTGAAAAACCTTGAGAAACATGTTGAAGAATCTTTGCTTGATTTCTTTTGGAAGTTGGTATATCCTCAGAACGTGAGATGGGTGCATCAGGAGTGTGATCATAGGGATCAGGCAATCAGGTTTGAGGTGATGTTGTGCTGCGTGAATTGCATATCAAAGACTTTGCGATTATAGAGGACGTACATCTGCGCTTCGATGCGGGATTTACGATCCTGACGGGCGAGACCGGCGCCGGTAAATCGATTCTGATCGATGCGGTGGAGTTGTTGTTGGGCGAGCGCGCGGATACGAGCGCCATCCGGCACGGGTGCGAGCGCGCCCGCGTGGAGGGGCTGTTTATTCTGGAGCCGGCCCAGCAGCAGCGCGCGAAGCCTATCCTGGGGCGCGAGGGGCTGGAGGGCGAATCGCCCGACGCGCTCTGGTTGAGTCGGGAGCTGCGCAGCAGCGGGCGCTCGGTGGCGCGCGTCAACGGCAGCGTCGTCTCCGTCGCGCTGATGCGGGAGATTGCTCAGAGCCTGATCGATATCCACGGGCAGAGCGAGCACGTCAGCCTGATGCGGGTGACGGAGCACCTTAACTTGTTGGATCGCTTCGCCGGTCTGGAATCGCTGCGGGCCGAGGTGGCCGCGAAGGTGCGCGAGTTGCAAGCGGTGCGGCGCACGCTCCACGACATACGTGAGAATGAGCGCACGCGCATGCAGCGCATCGATCTGCTGCGCTTCCAGATTGAAGAAATCCGCGCGACCGATCCGAAGCCGGGCGAAATCCAGGCGCTGACCTCGGAGCAGGTGCGGCTCTCGAACGCGGAGGAGTTGGTCTCGCTGGTGGCGGAGGTGCTCGCCGTGCTGGAGGAGGCGCAGGACGAGGCGCCCTCGGCGCTGGACCTGGTGGGCTTCGCGCAACGGGACATGACCTCGCTGGCGCGCATCGATACGACGTTGGCGCCGCTGGCCGAGACGTTGGATGAGGTGAGCTATCAACTGGAGGACATCTCGCGTTCGCTGCGCGATTACGCGGACGAGGTGGAGTTCAACCCCCAGCGACTCCAGCAGGTCTCCGCGCGCCTGCTGCGATTGCGTCAGTTAGAGCGGAAATACGGCGAGGATCTGGCAGCGGTGTTGACCTACGTCGAGCAGGCCGAGCAGGAGTTGACCAAGCTGGAAAGCAGCGATGAGCGCATCGAGGCGCTGGTCGAAGAGGAGACACGCTTGTTGGGCGAATGCACGGTGTTGAGCGAGCGTCTCTCGCGCCAGCGCCAGGCGGCGGCCGCCACGTTGTCTGCCCGCGTCGAGGCCGAGTTGGAGCATCTGCGGATGGCGGGCGCGCACTTCGGCGTGGCGTTCCAGCGGCGCGCGGATGAGGATGGTCTGCCGCTCACGGAGGCGTTCCCCGCGCGCGTCGCGGTGACCGGTCATGCCGATACTAAAGGAGCGTCCACGGTGGAAGATGAGTCGCTCGTCGCGCGCGCGGCCTTCGATGTCACCGGCATGGATCGCGTGGAATTCCTGATCGCGCCCAATGTGGGCGAGGGCCTGAAACCCATGGTGCACGTCGCCTCCGGCGGCGAGACCGCGCGCTTGATGTTAGCGCTCAAAACCGTGCTTTCCCGCGCGGATCAGACGCCGACGCTGATCTTCGATGAGATCGACCAGGGCATCGGCGGACGGATCGGCGCGGTGGTGGGGACGAAGCTGTGGCAGTTGACCGAGCACGGCGATGGCGATGTGGATGGCGCCGCCGGCGTTGAACATCGTCAAGTGCTGTGCATCACGCATTTGCCGCAACTGGCCGGCTTTGGCGATACCCATTTCCGTGTTCAGAAGCACATCGTCGAAGGTCGGACGATCACGCGCGTCACGCGCCTGGATCGGGCGGAGCGCGTCGCCGAGCTGGGGCAGATGTTGGGCACGCGCGGGGATGCGGCGCAGCAGGGCGCGCTGGAAATCCTCTCGCAAGCCGAGGAGTTGAAACAGAAACAACAGCATCCAAGCGGATAGTATTTGCTCTATCTTAGAAGACGGCTATAATATCCAGACAGTGATTGAGGTTTGTAAATAGTATGTTATGTTAGGCGTGTCGGGGGCTGCGTTGAAAGATAGGCGTAGTTCCAGGTTTTATTCCGGGTTTTATTGAGGAAAGAGTTAAAGAGAGTCTGATTGATTTGGATCCTACGCCATCAAATTCGCGGGCAACGCGCAAGGATTTGGCGGGGGAAAGCTTTAAGCCTGGAATTTCCTGCGAGACGCCCACTCATTAATTATTCCACAGATTTAAGGACGGTCGGAAATGGCGCTAAAAGGTAGACTGGAAGATTTTGGCATCACACAATTGTTGAACCTCATTAATCTTGCGCGCAAGACGGGGACCCTCTATTTGCAGAACACGGCGAGCGATACCAGCTCGTACCTTTGTTTCCGAGAGGGGAAGCTGATCTACGCGACGCTGGAAGGGATGGATGATGATCTCCCTGTGATCTTGCAGCGCAGCGGCGTCTTCACTGCGGATCAGGTGCGGATGATCCAATCCAATATGTCCGGCAAATCGGATCGCGAGATTGCCCAAGTTTTGATCACCAGCGGCCGCTTGCAACAACAGCGGGTCGTCGAAAGCGTGCGGAGTCACGTCTTAGACATCGTGTATCAGGTCTTCTCCTGGTATGATGGCACCTTTAGGTTCGAGCCTTCGAAACTGATGGTGAAGGGCAAGATCACCACCTCCATCGCTCTGGAAAATGTCATTATGGAAGGCAGCCGCCGCTTGAAAGAGTGGGAACGTCTCCAAGATGAACTTCCAGACTTAGATGTGGCGTTGAAATTCGCGGAGCGTCCGACGACGCCGCTGCGGGACATCAACCTCAGCGTTGAGGAATGGCGGGTGATTTCTTTCATTAACCCTAGGAATACCATCCGGCAAATTGCTCAAAATAACAACATGGGCGAATTGCAGATTCGGAAGATCGTGTACAGCCTGCTCCAGGCCGGGGTGGTGGAAGTCATCCGTCCGCCGCGTCCTGCCGCGACGCCCAGTCGAGCGCGGGCCGGCGGGAAAGAGGCCGCCGCGGGGAAATCTGCGGAGATGCGTCGCCCCGACGTGAAACGGGGCATCGTTCAACGCTTAATTGGTCGGATTCGGGAGTTATAATCCATGCAGACTTTAAAGATTGTCGTAACCGGGCCTTTCTCTTCGGGCAAAACAGAACTTATTCAATCTGTCAGTGAAATTGATGTGGTCTCCACGGATCGCAAGATCACGCGGGACGCCGAGCGTATCAAGCATCAGACCACCGTGGCGATGGACTTTGGGCGGATTACTATCGATGAGGATTTGATCCTTTATCTATTCGGAACGCCGGGTCAAAAGCGGTTCGACTTTATGTGGGAAATCCTCTCCGAGGGCATGCTGGGCTTCATTGTTCTGGTCGATAGCACCCGCCCGGAGACCTTCCGCGAAGCGCGGCGGATCCTGGATACTTTCCGCAGCTACTCGCCGGTGCCTTACATCGTGGCGGCCAACAAGCAGGATCTGGATGATGCCTGGCCGCCCGAGGATTTGCGCATCGTCCTGCGCATCGAGCCGGAGGTCAAAGTTGTTCCGTGCATCGCGCTGGATAAAGAGAGTGTGAAGGAGGTATTGTTAGAGTTGCTCTACTCAATCCTCGAATTGATGGATGAAGAGTAACCTGATTTTAACTAAGTCGCAACGGCCCCTTTGTGTCACCCCTATGCGCTATGTGATATGATTGTAATAAATGAATGCGGGGCCGGAGTGAAATTATGAGTTCTATTGTCACAGATCGTGGAATTGTCCATTACGAAACCTACAGCCGAGGCCAGCCGGTTGTGTTGTTGCATTGTTGGATGGGATCGTGGAGTTATTGGTATTCAACAATGGAATTTCTAGGCGCGCGGGGATACAAAACCTACGCGCTGGATTTTTGGGGATTTGGCGATTCGGCTAAACAAGGCTCCTTCACCGTTTCAGAGTACGTCGAGATGGTGAACCAGTTTATGGAGCGGATGGGCTTAGCGCGCGCGCCGGTGATGGGACACTCCATGGGCGGCACTGTCACGCTTAGCCTGGCGCTGACCTACCCGCAGCGCGTCTCTAAATTAGCCATTATCGGCTCACCCATCGTTGGATCGGGCTTGAGCTTGTTGCTGAAAATATCCGGCTATCGCCAGGTCGGATGGCTGCTGTATTCCACCGGCCTATTGCCTCTGCTTATGAAAGTGCTCGCTCTCTCCTATGCCAAAGATTGGCGCACATTGATGGGCATGTTCGAGCGCGATCTGAGCCGCACCACGATGGAATCTTTCTCCGACAGCATTCGTGATTTGCGCGAGACTGACCTCCGTCCTCGATTGCACGAGTTACAAATCCCTGCTATGGGCATCTTCGGTCGTAAAGATAACATCGTCACGCCTAAGCAGGGCGAAGTATTGAGGCAAGGTGTGGATAATCACGTGGTGCATTATTTTGAAGGCTCTGGACATTTCCCGATGTTGGATGAGACGGTCCGTTTTCATGAGAAAATTTACGAATTCTTAAATGATACTGAATGAACGGTGAATCCATAGCCCCTACTTATACATTCTCGAATAAAATTTCTCGCGTGATCCTCCTCGCAATGCAGGAGGTGCTAGGGAAAAATGGGTTGAACGCGGTTTTGAATACGGCGCGTTTGTCTCATTATATCGATTCCTATCCCCCCGCCGATTTTTCGCCTGGGATGACCTTTGAGGAGACCGGACGCCTGTTTGAAGCTGTCGAGGGCATGTTTGGGCAGCGTGCTGGCCGCCGATTAGCCCGGCAATCGGGCCGCATCTGCTTTCAATTCGGCATCGAAGGTTTTGGCGCTATGATCGGTTTTATGGACTTTATGCTGCGCATCTTGCCTATGTCCTTGCGCGCCCGGATTGGCCTGGAGGTCTTGAGCGAAATCCTCAATCGCTACTCGGATCAACGCGTGGTCGTAGATGCGGATGACGAGAGCTATTACTTTAAGGTTGTTCCTTGTGGCGTCTGCTGGGGGCGCCATGCATCCGATCCGGTTTGCTTCTTGCTGATCGGGATTGTGGAGGAGATTTTATATTGGGTCAGCCGAGGACGACATTTTAGTGTGGAAGAGACGGCGTGCATTGCGCAAGGCGACGCTTCGTGTACCTTGCGCGTGGAGAAGACGCCGGTACGCTGATGGCGTGGCCTTGGAATACTGGGTTCGGATGAGAATCTGTGGGGATAGAGAGCCGTGCGAAAAATTATCTTACGTGAGAGACGCAAAATACCCCCGTTTAACGAACCTGCGCGCGAATTGAGCGTGCAGGGCAAGCCGCTGTGGCTCTATCAGCGGGATTTGTTGGCGCGGTACACTACCGAGGAACGCGAGATCAACTCGCTCTCCGAGTTGGCAAGTGATCGCGTCGAGACGTTAGTCTATCGCGATAACCTCTATTTTGATGAGCGGTTCATCGAGGAGTTCATTGGGCGGGCGCAGAAATTGGGCAAGGCGTGTCGCGTCGCCTTCGACCTGGATGACCCGGCCATCGAAGGGCAAGCCGTCTACCTCCAGCGCGGCATCCGACGCGAGGGCAACTACTTCGTTGCCGATCTCTGGTACTATCCCTATGGCGTCGAACCGGTCGTCCGCCCGTTGGTGGTTAATACCGAACCGCGTGAAGTCGGCTTCTACCACGTTCCCACCCATATGTCCGATGCTTATGGGGATTTGGTCTATAATCTACCCACCAAACCTTTCCTCTCCCTCGAGCACTGGATGCACGTGTTGCACGCCAACATCGATTTCGGTATCTTCGCGATGGGCGCGCAATTCGAGCAGGCGCTGGAACGCGATGTGGGCCTCAGCCTCAAACTGCTCTGGCGGGCGATGTTGGAGCGGAAACAGGTGCTGACCTCCTCGGAGCTGATTCAGACGGGAAAGAACTGCACCATCGATCCCACGGCCATCATCCAAGGCCCGACCATCATCGGCAATAACGTGGATATTGGCCCGGGGGTGGTGGTGCGGAATTGCATCCTGGGAGATAATGTAACGATTGATCAGGGGTGCCAGTTGATGCTGAGCGTCGTTGGCAGCGGCACCTTTTTGCCCTTTCGGGCGGCACTCTATCGCACTGTATTGATGGATAATTGCATGGTTGCGCAGAACACCTGTCTCCAAATGTGTGTGGTGGGACGCGATTCGTTTGTGGGTGCGGGAAACACCTTCACCGACTTCAACCTCGTGGGGAAGTCGATCCGCGCGCACTTCGGCGGCAAGCTGGAGGAGACGGGAATGACGGCGTTGGGCAGCGCGGTCGGCCATAACGTTCGGATTGGCTCTGGGTTGATCATCTATCCGGCGCGGATGATTGAATCGGATGTGATCTTGTTCGCTTCGCCAGAACGGCGGGTGATTGCCAGAAATGTCTATTATGAGGATAGTGATCATCTTAAGATAAGGGATGGTGAACGGCTACATCCCCAGTATTATCCTCGTGATTAATGCAATAAGGTATTGAATGGATTCTTTCGCATTTATTATTCATCCACTTGATCCCAAGCGGGATGTAGCTCGTAAATATCCTTTTTTAGGCCATGTTTTACCCGCACCCGCCATTCACTTCCTCTCGCGATTTTGGCCGCCAGTCCAACTCTCGCACGTGACCGGCATTCGATCCCAGGCCACCGGGAAGGAAATCGAAGGCTGGCTGATCGCAGTGCCTTACACAGCTCAGCGGATGTTGCACCTGCCTGTAAAGGAGGTCTATCGAAAAATTATCGCTGCCGGACGCCTGGCGGAGCGATTGGGTGCCCAAATCCTGGGATTAGGCGCCTACACCTCCGTCGTGGGGGATGGGGGGGCGACGATTGCCCGCAATTTGAACATCGCCGTCTCCTCCGGCGATAGCTACACGGCCGCCATTTCGGTGCGCGCCACCCGGATGGCCGCCGGCAAGATGGGCATCGATTTAGCAGCGACCGAGGTGGCCGTGGTCGGTGCCTCCGGAGCGATTGGCGCGGCCGTGGTGCGGATGTTGGCGCGCGATGTGCCTCATATCTCGCTCATCGCACGGGAACGGGAGCGCTTGATCCCGCTGGCCGAGGAGATCAAAGCGGCGGGATGTGAGGATGTGCTGATTTCGACCGATGTGACGGACATCCGCTCGGCGGGCGTCGTCGTTACGGTGACCAGCGCCGGCGGCAACTTAATCCAACCGGAGATGTTGCGACGCGGCGCAGTTGTCTGCGATGTCTCACGTCCCCGGGACGTTTCCTTGAAGGTGGCTCAGGCGCGGGACGATGTGTTGGTCATCGATGGCGGACTGGTGCGGGTGCCGGGCGAGGTGGCGTTTGGATTTGATTATGGTCTGCCGCCGGATTTGACTTATGGTTGTTTTGCGGAGATCATGACCTTAGCGTTGGAAGGTAGGTTTGAGAATTATTCGATAGGAAAGCATCTTCCATTGGAAAAAATTCAGCGGATCGATGCTTTAGCGGCTAAGCACGGCTTCGAGTTGGCCGCTTTGCGTAGTTTTGAACACAAATTGGACGAATCGCTGATTCAGCAAATCAAAGCGAGAGCTGCAAGCAATACTTATGTCTCTTGACGGTTGGTAGGAGGTAAAGAATGAGTGAAGGCCGCATTCTAGTCGTAGAGGATGATTTTGACATCTCTAATATGTTGCAGCTTTACTTCAAATCACAAGGATATGAAGTCTACGTAGCGCCTAGAGGTGGTGTGGCATTGGAGATGACCCGACAGAAGATGCCCAACGTGATCGTGTTGGACATCATGCTGCCCGATATCGACGGGTACGAAGTTTGTCGGCAGTTGCGCACGAACCTGCGCACCAGTCACATCCCCATCATCTTCCTAACCCAGAAAGATGAACGTAGTGACAAGATCCATGGGTTGGAATTAGGCGCCGATGACTACATCACTAAGCCCTTCGATGTGGAAGAGCTGCGCTTGCGTGTGCGCAACACAATCAAGAGCGCCGAAATCGCGAGCCTTACCAGTCCGAGCACCGGGTTACCCAGTGGCCGGCTGATCGAGGAGCAACTACGCGAGATTATGCGCCAAGAGGATTGGGGAATTCTCTACATCGGCATCCATGGCCTGAACGCCTTTAATGAGGTGTATGGCTTCGTGGCCGGCGAAGAGGTTCTGCGCTTTACGGGCATGCTCTTGAACGACGTCATCGACGAGTTGGGCACAGCAGACGATTTCGTCGGGCATATCGGCGGTGATGATTTCTGGATCATCACGCGCAAGGATTTGATCGAACCGATTAAAGAAGAGCTGCAAGAGCGCTTCTCACAGAACGTGGGAACTCACTACGATTTTATGGCCCGTCAACAAGGGTACATCGTGGTGAAGGCCGACGATGGCAGTGATAAGAAGGTGTCCTTGATGAGCTTATCCATTGGGACCCTCACCGCTGAAGATGGCCCGTTTGCTGATATTCGGGAGATCACAGAGGCGGCAGCCGAAGCGCGACGCCAGACGAGCTAATTTCAGTGGCCTCTGAGGAGGCGTTGTATTAGCTCTGTGCTCATCGACTGGGTCTTGACGATAGCCTAATCCTGGGAGTTATGAAGAAGAAGCGTATTTCCCTGCAATATCTGGGATGGGGAACGTTCCTGAGTGGCGTTTTAGCGCTCGCTGCTATCTATCTGGGCGCTATGGCTCCACTGGGATTTTATGCGTTCGTCATTCCCACCATACTGGCTACGCTGCGCTGGCGATGGCCGGGCGGGCGGATCGCTCTCGGCGTGAGCATGCTCTGCATGCTGCCGGCGGTGATCGCGGACGTTCGATTGTGGCCGGACGCTCTGTTCGCCTCTGTCTTAATCGCGGGGGCGGCATGGATGGTGCGTGGCGAGTATCGACAGCGCTTCCTTGCCGGGGAAATCTCCACAGCCGCGCTCGCCAGGGCCTTTTCTGATGCGGCCTCAATGGAAGCGGCGGATGATCAGGTCCAAGAGATGGCCACGTTGCACGCGATGGGCCAGCGGTTGGGTGAGAATTTAGAATTAGAATCGACCCTGAACGTCGTGCTGACCTCGCTCGCTAACCTGGTTCCTTACGATGTGGGGGAAATTACGCTTTTCGATGCGAAGCGCAATGTGTTGATCGGGCAAGCTCAATTTGCGAACTCTCCCGCGTGGCAAGAAATCGATCTGCGAGGAGCCGTCTACGAATTGGATGAGGGATTGAGCGGTTGGCTGGCGCGGGAGCGTCGGGCCTTGCGCATCGATGACATCGCTGATTTTGAGGCTGTGCGACCTAAGAACGATACGTTGGGACCAGGGTTACGGTCCTTCTTGGGCGTTCCGTTGATTTCCAGAGGTGAATTGGTCGGGACGCTGGAAATTGCCGCGACCGACGTCGGGCGCTTCTCCGCGCATGATCAAAGGTTAGCGGAATTATTCGCCGGACAGGCAGCGACCGCCATCGAGAACGCGCGGCTATATGAATCTTCTCAGAATCGCGTGGAGATGCTGGAGCGCCTACGGCACATTGTGCGGGCCGTGGGCCGGGCCAGCGATCCGGATGCGTTCTTCGCCGAGATTGTGAAGCGCGTGGCGGAGGTCACCGCCGCCGAGGTCGCGGGCATCCTGGTGTACGATGCGGAACGATCTGCGATGGTAGCGCGCGCGCCGCTCTTAGGCCTGCCAGAAGCATGTCGCGAGCGCTTGATCGTTCCCTATCCGGGGGAACAACGTTGGGATCAAAAATGGGGCGACCGCTTTTATTGGCTGGTCGACGATGCACAAACAGACGCAACGATCGCGGCGTTAGGATTGGATGAGACGGCCCGGGCATGCGATATCCATCAGATGTTGGTCGTCGCGCTGGAAACCGGCGGCGAGCACGTCGGCTTTATCCTTGTTGGCAATCCCCAGGATAAACAGGACTTCACATCAGAGGACGCGCACCTCTTAGCGATGTTGGCCTCCCAAATTTCGGGGATGGTGCATAGCTCGCAGTTGGTGGCCCAGATGCAGGAGCGCACGGAGCAACTACGCTCGCTGGTCTCCGTGGCCTCCACGATGGGCGCTTCGTTGGATGTGGACGCCGTGCTCAACACGATTGTCGCGACCGTATCGGAGATATTGGCATGTCAGCGCACGGCCATCTTTGTGCTTGATCCAGAGCGCGAGTCGTTGAGTTTAGCGGCGGCGGAGGGCGTGTCGGAGCGCTACTGGGAGGAGTCGCGCGACTTGCCGGTTGCGCGCGGCGGGCGCGGGCACGTCGTGGCCGCGAATGAGATGTACGTCTCATTTGATGTCCAGAAAGAACCGGAATCTTCGGGCGTGGCGCCGATGGCCGTTATTGAGGGCTTCCGGGCTTTTGCCGATCTGCCGCTCCGGCGGGGGAACCAGGCGCTGGGGATGCTCTCGGTGCAATTTATCGAGCCGCATACCTTCACCGATGATGAGTTGAACTTGTTGCGCATCTTAGCCGAGCAGGCCGCCATCGCGATTGAGAATGCACGCTTGTATACCCAGACGGATGTAGAATTGCACCGCCGCCTGGAGGCGTTGGAGTCGCTGCAACGGGTGACGCGAGAAATCACATCGACCGTCGACTTGGATTACATACTTCGCGTCGTGTTAGAGGAAGCCGTTCAATTTTCGGGGGCGGACACCGGATTTATCGTCGTCTGGGAGGGGGAGCAGCCTCAGTTGCGCACCTCGCAGGGCTACGACACCGCCACCTTAGATCAAGTGCTGGGGATTATTCAAAATCCCGCGCCAGATGCCCTCTTTGCACGTTTTGAGGAACGTCAAGAGACCGTTTATCTGCCAGATGTGAAGACACGAGAGGACGCGGATAGTTTCCCCGCGCAGGCGCGCTCTGTACTGGCGGCCCCCGTCTTCTACGAGAAGCGCATGGCAGCGGCGATTGTCCTGCGCAGCAATCAGCCGTACGCCTTCCCCCCGGTCGTGTTAGAGTTCGTCGAGGGACTTTCGACCCAGACGTCCATTGCTGTGGGGAACGCGCGGAATTTCCAGGATCAGGTGCGACGCGGGGAATTGATGCGGCAACGCGCCGAACAGATGTCGCTCCTGTTGGAGGCCAGCCGCACGATGCGCTCCGATCGGCCCTTGGAAGACACCTTGCTGGATGTGGCCTACGCGGTTCAGGAAGGCACAGGTTTCGATATTGTCCTGATCAGTGTGTTGGAGGGGGACGCTTTGCGGCGCGTAGCCGGCGCCGGCATTCCCCTGGCCGAGCTAGAGCGGATGAAGACGGTGCGCCAGCCCTGGTCGGTGGTCAAAACCCTTTTCCAAGAGGAGTTCAAGCTAGGGCGCAGCTACTATATCCCCGCCGAGCAATCTCATTTGATCGATGACTTAGACATCTTTGTGCCGGAGGATGTCGAAGCGACCGATCTCAACGGAATGTGGCACAAATTAGATGCGTTCGTCGTGCCGCTGCTCGGTAGTCGCGGCGACATTGTAGGCATTATGTCGCTCGATAAGCCCCGGAACGGGCGCGCGCCGACGGCGCGTAAAGCGGAGGTGGCCGAGATCTTCGCCGGGCAAGTAGCCTTGGCTATCGAGAACCATCGCCTGGTGCAGGATTTACGCCGGCAGGTAGCGACGTTGCGGTTGTTCAACGAGCTGAACCGTTCCATCACGACCAAGTTGGATTTGTCGCTGGTACTGGAGACGGTCGTGGACTCCGTGACCGATGTGTTGGGATACGATTACGCGACTATCTTCTTGCGGAATGAGAGTGGAAAACTATTCATCCCCCTGGCCGCCGGCGGCTACGATGTGGAGGAACTCGACACTGTCGCCTTCGGCGAGGAGGGCGGATTGGTCGGGACGGTGGCGCAGACGGGGATGCCATTGGTGATCGAGGACACGGCATCCGACCCCCGCTTCCGGGCGGGGCCGATGGCCGTGGGCGCGTGCATCATGGTGCCGCTTCAGGTGGAGGAGCGGACCGTCGGCGTATTGACCGCGGATCGTGAAAAGAAGGGGGATTTCTCTCCGACGGAGGTCGCGACGCTGACCGCGCTGGCCGATCAAGTCTCCGTGGCGGTGGAGAATGCGCGCCTCTTCGATCAGGTCAATCGCTTCAGCGAGGAGCTGGAGGTGCGCGTCGAGGAGCGCACGGAGGAATTGGCGGAGGCGCTGGAGGATTTACGCTTGCAGCGGGATCGTTCTAATGTGCTCTATCAGATCGCCTCTGAGTTGGTCTCCAGCCTGGATATCGACCGGGTGTTGAGCCAGGCATTGGCCTTGCTCCAGCGGGCGGTCAAGGCTTCCAAAAGCTCGGTGATGCTGTTGAATGAGAGCCGCACGCAATTATCGTATCAAGCCGCGATTGGCGAGACGGAACCCATCCCGCCCGGCGGCAAGTTGGCGCCCTTCTCGCCCCGGACCGGCGTGGTGGGATGGGTTCTGGAGCATCAGGAGCCGGTGGTGATCGCGGACGTCTTGAAGGATGAGCGTTGGGACCCGGCTTTGAACGGCGACGTCCGTTCGGTCATCGTCGTCCCCATCATCGGCAGCGAAGATGAGCCGTTAGGCGTGATTATGTTGCAATCGGCGGAAACGGGCGCGTTTGATGAACACGGCGTGCGGCTGGTGGAAGCCGCCGCGATGCAGACCCACAACGCGCTCAACAACGCCGAACTCCATCGTTACATCCGCGAGCAGGCCGAGCGCTTGGGCGTGATGTTGCGCACCCAGCAGATCGAGGCCGCGAAGAATCAGGCGATCCTGGAAGGCATCGCGGACGGCGTGATGATGGCGGATGCCAACGGTCGAGTAACGCTCTTCAACGCGGCGGCGGAACGCATCTTCTCACTACCGAGAACACAAGCTTTGGGCCGTTTCCAGGATGAAATTTTGGGATTGTATGGCAGTTCGGCGCGGGCGTGGCTCGCTCAGATCCAGGCGTGGAAGCAGAACCCAGAGAGCTGTGGGTCGGACGAATTTATGGCGCAGCAGTTGGAGATCGGGAAGCGTATCGTCAGCGTCCACCTTTCGCCCGTCGTCTCACCCTCGATAGAGTTTTTGGGCGTGGTCTCGGTCTTCCGCGACATCACCCGCGAGGTCGAGGCGGAGCGGGCGAAGAACGAGTTTGTCTCTACCGTCTCGCACGAGTTGCGCACACCGATGACGTCGGTCAAGGGATACGTCGATCTGTTGTTGATGGGCGCGGTCGGAGCGCTCGAGCCGCAGCAAGAAAACTTCTTGAAGAAAGTGCAATCGAACGCCGATCGGCTGACCAACCTGGTCAATGACCTGTTGGACATCTCGCGGATCGAGACCGGGCGCTTCGAGTTGGAGCGCGAGCCGTTGTCGATGGCGGAGCGGATCGAAGAAGTGTTAGAGATGTTGCTCCCCAAAGTGCAAGAAAAGGGGCTGGCGCTGCGCAGTGTGATACCAGAATCGTTGCCGAAGGTTCAGGCAGATCGCAATCGGCTCACCCAGATTTTGGTCAACCTGGTGGGGAACGCCTATAAATACACTCCCAAAGGTGAGATTTGCGTGTACGCCTACGTGCGCGATGCGATGATGCACGTGGCCGTTGCGGATACGGGGATCGGTATCGCGCTGGCGAACCAGCGCCGCATCTTCGAGCGCTTCTTCCGCGAGGAAAGCACCCTGACGGAGGAGGTCACCGGCACCGGCTTGGGGCTGGCGATCACCGTCTCGCTCATTCAATTGCACGGCGGGGAGATCTTTCTGGAGAGCGAGTTGGGTGAGGGGAGCATCTTCACCTTCACAATGCCGCTGGCTGAGGGCGAGCCGACGGAGGACGTCGGCAAGACCCCCGATGATTGGTTGACGGAGAAGCCTCGGGCCTTCACCGTGTTGGTGGTGGAAGATGACCCCGATATTGGTAATCTGCTGTGTATGACGCTGGGGCATGAAGGATTTCGGGTCAAGCTCGCGACATCCGGTGAGGAGGCAGTGCGCCTCGCCCAGGAGTTGACGCCGGATTTGATCTCGCTGGATATTCGGCTGCCGGACACCAACGGCTTCGAGGTATTGCGGCAACTGCGAGCGCAGCCAGAGACGGCGGATATTCCCGTTGTCGTGGTCTCCGTCATCTCGGACGAGGCGCGCGGGATGCGCTTTGGGGCCGTCGAGTACTTGACCAAGCCCATCGATGAGGAAAAATTGATCCGCGTCGTCAAGCGCACGTTGAAAAAGGCTGAGGATACCATCTTAGTGGTGGATGATGATCAAGAGACGTTGCGTAAACTTCGCCTGGCGCTGCACTCGCAAGGTATGCGGGTGCGGACGGCCACCGGGGGGATGCAGGCCCTCAAATTGGCGCAGAACTTACATCCCGCCCTGGTGGTTTTGGGACTCGAGTTATCTGATATGGATGGGTATCAAATTTTAGAGCATTTGAGACGCGATCCAGAGACTTCTGACATTCCGGTCGTCTTCACGGCGCACCACATTGCAGGGCCGGGGATGGCGACCCCAGGAGACACGCTGGAGATTTCGCAACTTTTAGCTCAACCGCTGCCTGCGGATGAATTAGCCGCGAGGTTAGCGCATTTAGTTTATAACGGCAATGATGTAAGTTAAGGAGTAGTAGGCGAATGATTAAGATCCTGGTTGCTGAAGACGAACGAGATATTCGAGAATTGATCGCTTTCACATTGCGCTTTGCAGGCTTCGATGTGGAACTGGCCAGCAATGGGGAAGATGCTGTGAAGAAGGCCCCTCAGATGCAGCCGGATCTCATCTTGATGGATGTGCGAATGCCCCGTATGACGGGCTATCAAGCTTGCGACGCTCTGAAGAAGCTGCCCGAAACTGAGGATATTCCGGTCGTGTTTCTTTCTGCCAAGGGCCAAGAGAGCGAGATTCAAGAAGGGTTAGAAGCTGGCGCGATGGATTACATCCTCAAGCCATTTGCGCCCGATGAATTGACAGCACAAGTAAAGAAGATTTTAAAAGAATTGGGAAAAGCCTAAATAAGCAAGGGGGGAGTTTAGCCTATGAGTGCTATTATCCTCGAAAGTAGTCTGGTTCACTACGAGGCATTAGGGCGCGGTAAGCCCTTGTTGTTCCTCCACGATTGGCTAGGATCGTGGCGATACTGGGTGCCTACGATGGTCGATATGTCGTCTTCGTATCGAGCCTATGCTTTGGATTTCTGGGGATTTGGAGATTCAGATAAGATCACGACGCGCTATAGCATCAGTGGGTATGTGGCCCAACTTGAGATGTTCATGGATCAAATGGGGATTGGCAAAGTGCCCGTCATTGGGCATGGCCTGGGTGGCATTGTGGGCGTAAACTTTGCTCTGACCCATGCCGACCGCGTGGAGCAACTCTTAACGGTCAATATGCCGCTGATGGGCAGTGATATCGCCCGCTCGCTGAGCGGCTTCAGCGGCGGTGAAAATCCCGCTAAAGCGATTCTGGGCCGGCGCCTCAAATCCTACGAAGAGGTGGATATGGAGGCCGCAAAGACGGATGGTACAGCCGTCGCGAAAAGCGTGCAGTCCGTGAAAGACTTAGATCTCATCGATCTCTTTTATGAGATGGATCTGCCGATTTTGCTGGTGTATGGGCGTGAAGATCCAATTATTCAGACACCGGACGAATCAATTTTAGAGGATTTAGATTACAATGTCTATTCCTTTATCTTCAATAATTCGCAGCACTATCCGATGTTGGAAGAGACCAGCAAGTTCAATCGTCTCCTGCGCGACTTCTTGATCAATCAAGATAATTGGGACGCCATCGAGGTGAAAGACGAGTGGAAACGTCGTATGCGGTAGAGCCTGGCCCCTCAATCCGATAGATCAGAGTTTGTGAGGGCCGGCTCTACCCGTCAGGAGCTGTGCGTCAGGATGAAAACGGTGCACCATTATTCTTAAGCGTAAAATTTTGAATTATTTCTCCGATTTTTTCGGTAAACTTATTTATGAAACGAGAGACATCTTCTGATTTAGATCAGTGGGCCGTGGGATGGACGATTCGAGCGTTAGTCTTGATCGCATTCCTCGCGGCCTTTGCCGTGCCGCTGGGCTTCGTGCCCATCATCGCGGTGACCGCCGCAGAAGGCGAGGCCGCTTCGCAGGCGCGAAACGAGCCGATTATTATCCCCTTGCTTCCCTCGCAGCCGACGCCCACCGGCATCCCCGTCGCGACCGCCGTGCCGGCGGTCCCGCACGTGGGGATCATCGCGGGCCATGCCGGCAGTGATAGCGGCGCGATTTGTCCCGATGGCCTTCAGGAGGTCGATGTCAATCGGGATGTCGCCCGGCGCGTGGTGGCGCTGTTGGATCAGCATGGCTGGCAGGTGGATCTGTTAGAGGAGTTCGATATTCGACTCCATGGTTACAAGGCGGATGCGCTGCTTTCGATCCACGCGGACTCGTGCAACGTCCCCGGTAAGAGCGGCTTCAAAGTCGCGCGGGTGGAATCCGGCTATGTGCCCGGCCCCGAGTCCGATATGGTGGAGCGTATCAGCGCGGCTTATCAGGCGCGGACGGGACTGGAATTTGATCCGCACACGATCACGTATGATATGACCCGCTATCACGCCTTTTATGAGATTGATCCGAGCACGCCCGCCGCTATTATTGAGATCGGCTTTATGTTAGACGACCGCGAGATTCTCACCGAACGTCCAGAGGTCGTCGCTCGCGGCATCGTCGACGGGCTGATCTATTTCATCGAAGGAACCCCGCCATAGATCATTGTAAGGCCGGTATGACTTGCCCATGTTAAGGTAGGGCACAGTGCAA
>CAZCAI010000029.1:0-34315 GCA_964496595.1 uncultured Anaerolineales bacterium | reverse complement strand
CAAAATCTTACAACTCTACGACGCAACCTTTGCAAGGATACCCAATTCTAAATTCTTAATTCTAAATTCTTAATTCTAAATTCTTAATTCTAAATTCCCCAAAGAGGAGGCCTCGATATGCACATCGCATTTTTGAACCCTCAAGGCAACTTTGATCCCCAGGATAGTTACCTGACCGCGCACCCGGACTTCGGCGGGCAGTTGGTCTATGTGAAGCAGTTAGCCATCGCGATGGCCGAGATGGGCCACACAGTCGATATTCTCACCCGACAGATCATCGATCCGCAATGGCCGGAGTTTGCCGAGCCGTTCGACGCCTACCCCGGCGTGGAGAATGTCCGCATCGTCCGCTTGCCGGCCGGCCCGAAAGAATTCCTGCGCAAGGAGTTGTTGTGGCCGCATCTGGTGCGCGAGTGGGCGCCCAACATCCTGGAGTTTTACCAGGATGAAGGCCGCTATCCCGACGCGCTGACCGCCCACTACGGCGATGGCGGCCTGTGCGCCGTCTTGATCTCGGATGCGTCCGGCATTCCCTTCACGTTCACGGCCCACTCGCTCGGCGCGCAGAAGATGGACAAGCTCCACATCACGCGCGAGAACATCGCAGAATTCGACGAGCACTATCACTTCGCGCGCCGCATCGTGGCCGAGCGCCTGGCGATGAACCGCTCGCTGGTCAACATAACCAGCACCTCGCAGGAGCGCTACAGCCAATACTCACACAACGCCTATCGCGGCGCGGTCGATCCGACCGATGATGAGCGCTTCGCCGTCGTGCCGCCCGGCGTCGCGATGCACATCTTTGATCGGGACGCGACCTACGAGCAGGAAGACGCGATCCATCGCCACATCCGCGAGATGTTGGCGCGCGACCTCGATCCCGACCGCCGCGACTTGCCCTGCATCGTCGCCTCCAGCCGCCTCGATCCCAAGAAGAATCACCTGGGTTTGGTGAAGGCATTCGCCAGCAGCCCAGAGTTGCGTCAGCGCGCCAATCTGGTGATTGTCACGGCTTATTTAGATAATCCGCTGGCTGGCTATCAGAAGGCCGGCGAGGGCGAGCGCGCGGTCTTAGCTAACATCATGGAAGTGGTGGAGCAGAAAGAACTGCGCGGCGAGATCTCGATCTTCGCGCTGACGGGACAAGGCGCCTTAGCCGCCGGCTATCGCTTCTTCTCTGAGTTGCGCTCCGTCTTCTGCCTGACTGCGCTCTACGAGCCATTTGGACTGGCGCCCTTGGAAGCCATCGCCGCCGGGCTACCCGCCGTCGTCACCAAGTTCGGCGGGCCGACCGAGAGCCTCCGCGAGGGCGACGAGGAGTACGGCGTCTTAGTCGATCCGACCGACCCGCAGGAGGTCAGCGCGGGGCTGTACAAGCTGGTGAGCGACGAGGAGACGTGGGAGCACTACGCGGAGGCGGGCTATCAGCGCGTCCTTTCGCGCTACACCTGGCAGCGCACGGCGGAAGGCTACCTGCACGCCATCAAGGAGCGCTGCTCCGGTCTCGAAGCGGGCGAAGACGAGCCATGCCTCGCCGCTGAGTCCCGATACTTCTTGCCCATCCATCCCTATTTCCAGGAAGGGACGCCGGAAAAAGAAATCACGGTAGAAGAATTGGATGATTTCTACTTCAAGTTAGATGTGTTAGCCGTGGGCGAGACGGTGGTGGATTTTATCTCCCATGCCAGGGTCAATTCGTTACGGACCGCCGAGGAGTTCCGTCGCTATCTGGGCGGCCAGCCCGCGAACGTGGCGCTCTACGTCGCGAAATTGGGGCGCCGGTCGGCGGTGCTCACCAAAGTCGGCGAGGATCGCTTCGGCGAATTCCTGGAAGGGAAGCTCCAGCATCACGGCGTCAGCACCGAAGCGCTCTCCAAAACCGCGGAGCTGCCCACCACGACGGTCTTCATCAGCCGGACGATCAGCGTCCCCGATTTCCAACTTAATCGCGGCGCGGATGCACTGCTCAATTTCCGTGAGGTCCCCGAGGCGCTGGTTGATCGCGCCCAGATCGTCCACACCTCCTGCTTCGCGCTCTCCAGGGAACCACAGCGCGCCGCGATCCGCCGGGCGTTGCGATTGGCCCAGCGCGCCGGCAAAATCGTGAGCTTCGATCCCAACTATAACCCGCGCGTCTGGCCGGACAAGGACGAGGCCTGGGAGGTGCTGGCCCAAATTATGCCCTACGTGACCATCGTCAAGCCCTCGCTGGAGGATGCCCGCCAACTCTTCGATTACAATATGGAAGATGAGGATCTGGAGGCCGAGAGCCTGGCGACCTTCCACGACTTAGGCGCCGAGGTGGTGATCTTCACGCGCAGCGGCGGCATCGTCACGATCTCGGATGGCGAGAGCGTCGAGCACATCGGGCCGCTGCCGATGGTCGAGGTGGACGACGTCACCAGCGGCGGCGACGCCTTCTTAGGCGCGCTGTTGGTCGCCCACTTGGACGGCAAACCCTGGGCCACCTGCGTCCGCTTCGCCCATCAAGTCGCGGCGATGAATCTCCAGGTCGTCGGCCACGTGCAGAACATGATCCATCGCGAGGCCATCTACGAACGGTTAGAAGCCGAAGGGAGTATTCCGTAAAGCGTATTGCGTAATTATGTTGTGTATACTTGTACTCCTACCAATCGAATCTCGCAACTATTTCATTACGAAATACGGGAGGACAAAAGACGCCGAATAGAGCAGGTGAAGAAAGGAGAAAACTATGCAAATTCCAACCGGAGAGATTGACCTGCTGGCAATGGGCGAGGCCCTGATCGATCTGATCTCCGTCGAACGGGTCGAATCTCTGTACGGGGCACACCAATTCGAGAAGCATCAGGGCGGATCGCCGGCGAACATCGCCGTCAATATCGCCAAGTTAGACCGCACCAGCGCCTTCATCGGGAAGACCGGCATCGGCGCCTTCGGTACCTTCATCAAGAGCGAACTGCGCCGCGCGGGCGTCATCACCGACTACATGATTATGGATCATCGCGTACATACCAGCGTCATCTTCGTCTCGCGGACGCAGGGCACGCCGGACTTCGAGGCGTTCCGCGATGGCGACTATCGCCTGGAGCCGAAGGAGTTGAACGAGGCGGCCGTCCGCAACGCCAAAGTCGTCCACACCTCGATCTGGCCCATCTCCCGCGAGCCGTCGCGCTCGGCGATGGAACGCGCGTTCCACATCGCGCACGAGGCAGGCAAGATCATCTCCTTCGATCCCAACTACAGCAACCGCATCTGGCCCGATCACCGCGAGGCGCTGGAAGTGATCCCGCGCCTGCTGAAACTCGCGACGATCACGAAACCCTCTTTAGATGACGCGCATCGCTTTTTTGAGGACGACCTGCCGCCGGAGACCTACATCTCCCGCTATCACGAGATGGGCGCGGAGATCGTCGTGCTGACGATGGGCAAAGAGGGCCTTCTCCTCTCCGAAGGCAGCGGGAGCGACATCCAACACATCCCCGCCCAGGAAATCGACGCGGTCGACGCCACCGGGGCCGGCGATTCCTTCTGGGCCGGCTTCATCGCTGCCCTGCTGGATGAAGAGCCGCTGCGGCGCTGCGCCCTCTTCGCCCGCGAGATCGTCGGGATGAAGCTCACCCGCGTCGGCCCCTTGCCCGATAAAATCGACCGCCAGAAAATCTACGATAAGATTGATGGCTACGCCCCGAACGATTGATTGTGCTTGAGAATAGAATTCCAGCTCTGAAACTCTCTCGCGGGATAGCAAATCTGCTATCCCGCGCGCAAGCTATCCTTGATTTTGCCCTTTAAGTCTGGTATAATCAATTCACCGATAAGGTGAATCAAAGAATCGATTCTCGCGTTTTACACAGGAGCAACCTTTGCGATTTGCCTTCGCCGATAACAAACTTAACGTGACCTTTGACCGCGCTATGATAACCGCACAATTAGAGCTGAATGAGGACACTTTGTGGGGCAAGCACCATCAAAGGTGGCTTGAAAATGACCTCATTTCCCTAAAAAGCGACGTTTTCATTTCCTCAGTGGAGCGTCGCCCCTACCAAGGTTCCAATTATGCGTTTTGTGCTCGGTGGGGCAAAGGTCACGTTAAGAAACTCTACACCGAGGAAAAAGGCGCACATAAGTATCCAGCGGGCGTAGTCGACGCTTTCTTCGACGTCATGGCAATTATAGCCAACGCCCCTGACGAACGAGATCTCCACAATCTTAAGAGCCTTCACTATGAGAAACTCAGAGGAGAACGAAATCACCAACGATCTCTTCGACTTAATCGCCAATTTCGCCTGATCATTGAGAAAGATGAAGACAAACGCGGTAGGTTCTTGTGGATCATCAGCATTGAGGATTATCACTGAAAATTGCATACATTACACGAGGGAGGAAAAGATGAGCGCTAATCTAAGACCGGCAAGGGTCCCGCCACCGGGGCGCATCATCCATCGAGAATTGGACGCGCGAGGGTGGAATCAAAAAGAGTTAGCCCATATTATGGATCGTCCAGAGCAGACCATCAGCGAGATCGTTAATGGTAAGAAGCGTATTACCCCAAAGACGGCGTTGGAATTGGCGGCAGCCTTTGGCACCTCGGCAGATCTTTGGCTCAATCTGGAAGCCAGCTATCAACTGTACCAAGCGCGCAAAGAACAAGACAATCCTGACATTGCTCGTAAGAGTCGTCTCTATTCTTTGGTACCGCTTACCGAAATACGCAGGCTAGGCTGGATCAAGTGTGGCGACACCTTAGACGAAATAGAAAAAGCCGTGTGCGGTTTTCTGAATATCACAACGCCCAATGCAATACCCCAATTAGCTGTTAGTTTTCGGCAGTCCGATATTGGAGATCCTGAGATCGCTGGAGAGATTGCATGGGTCAAGCGCGTAGAGTATCTAGCACAGAAGCAAACTGTGGGCGAGTTTGATCGTGAGCATCTGCGATCTGCTATACCAGATTTGCTGACTTACGCCCACCATGCGGAGGATGTAAGCCAAGTTCCAACTTTCTTGCACCAATTGGGCGTTCATTTTGTCATTGTGCCCCATCTTTCCAAGACGTACATTGATGGCGCTGCTTTCACAATGCATGGTCATCCTATCGTGGCGCTCACGTTACGTTATGATCGAATCGACAATTTCTGGTTCACGCTATTGCACGAACTAGCTCACATCATCGCGAATCATGAGGGCGGTTACCTGGATGATCTATCAAAAGAAGCGGACAGCCAGGTGGAAATAGAGGCTAATCAAATGGCGCGGGATTGGCTAATTCACCCGGAGGCGTTCGATGCATTTAAGAGCAGAGTCGAACCTTATTTCTCCGAAAAAGAAATTCGCGCCTTTGCAGAAAGCCAAGGACGTCATCCTGGCATTGTATTAGGGCGACTCCACTATGAAGAATTAGTTCCCTACAAGAATCTACGTAAGCTGCTAGTGCCGGTAAAAAAACATTTCGAAGCCTGGATTGATAAAGCCAACCCCGAATAGACTACCTCATTGGCTCACGCAATGTACCAGGCAGTAGCATATCCGTCACAATACCCCCTTAAAACATAGAAACACCTGGAGGAACCTATGGCTACAGAGTGGTACAAAGATGCTGTTTTCTACGAAGTTTTCGTGCGCGCGTACGCCGATGGCGACGGCGACGGGATCGGTGATCTGGAGGGGTTGATCTCCAAGTTAGATTATCTCAAAGAGCTGGGCGTGGACGCCATCTGGATGCTGCCGATCTTCCCCTCGCCCCTGCGCGACGACGGCTACGATGTCGCCGATTACTACGCCATTCATCCCGATTACGGCACGCGGGAGGACCTTAAAGCCCTGATCGATGCGGCGCACGAGCGCGACCTGCGCGTCATTATCGAGCTGGTCCCCAACCACACCTCCGACCAGAACGAGTGGTTCCAGGCCTCGCGCGATCCCCATCATCCCGATCACGCGACCTACCGCGATTGGTACGTCTGGAGCGAGACCGACGAGACGTACGACGAGGCGCGGATCATCTTCTTGGATTACGAGGCATCGAATTGGACGTTGGACGAGAAGCGCGGCGAGTACTTCTGGCATCGCTTCTTCCATCATCAGCCCGATCTCAACTACGATAACGTCGCCGTTCAACGCGAGATGATGAAAATTCTGGAGTACTGGATCGATGCCGGCGCCGACGGCTTCCGCGTCGATGCGACGCCCTATCTCTACGAGCGTGAGGGCACCAACTGCGAGAATCTGCCGGAGACGCACGCTTACCTCAAGCGCCTGCGCTCCTTCGCGGATGGCTATCAGCCGAGCACGATGTTGCTCTCCGAGGCCAATCAGTGGCCGGAGGATGTCCTGCCCTACTTCGGCGATGGCGACGAGTTCCACATGAATTTCCACTTCCCGCTGATGCCGCGCATCTTTATGGCGCTGGCAAAGGCGGATCGCTCGCCCATCGAGCACATCATGGCCCGCACGCCCGATCTGCCCGCGCCTTGTCAGTGGGCCACCTTCCTCCGCTGCCACGACGAGTTGACGCTGGAGATGGTCACACCGGAGGAGCGCGAATTTATGTGGGACACCTACGCGCCGGAGCCGCGCATGCGCCTCAACCTGGGCATCCGCCGCCGCCTCGCGCCCCTGTTGGATAACGACATGGAGCGCATCCAGGTCGCCAACTCCATCCTGCTGACCTTCATCGGCTCGCCCGTCATCTACTACGGCGACGAGATCGGGATGGGCGACGACATCTGGCTGGAGGATCGCGACGGCGTCCGCACACCGATGCAGTGGTCGGATGCGGCAAACGCCGGATTCTCCACCGCGCCGGAGGACAAGCTCTACGAAAAGGTCATCGACGACGAGACCTACGGCTACCAGCAGCTCAACGTCCAGGCCCAATTGGACGACCCCGACTCCCTGCTCAATTGGATGAAGAAGGTCATCCACGTGCGCAAAGAGCATCCCGCCTTTGGGCGCGGCGACCTCGACCTCCTCGCCCCGAAGAACCCCGCCATCCTGGCCTACGTGCGCTCCTATCTCCAGGAGGAGCTGGTCGTCGTCAACAACCTCTCCGATTCGCCGCAGGATTTTCAGTTGGCGCTCCCCGAAAACGCCACCAGCCAACTCGTCGATCTCTTCACCGACGAAACCATCGAACTGGACGCAGATCACACCTGCACCCTCCACCTGGATCGCTACGGCTACCGCTGGTTCAAATTGACGTGACATTTGTGTCAAGCATGATAACCTATCCCCCCAAGAGATTCCTGGGGGGATTTTTGTTCGTAGCAGCAAGAATAAAAAATTTGTTCGTAGTAAGCTACGAAATGAACATAGTGAATGGAGTAGCGTCCCATCTGCTAAAATCTGCTTCATCCGCTGAGTGCTGAGTGCTAAGTGCTGAGTGAAAAAGAGGAGGAGGACAATTTGACCACCTATCGACTGACCATCCCGGCCCGCATCAACATCTTAGGCAATCCCTCGGATGCCAACGAGGGCGATTTCGCCACCCTCTCCGCCGCCGTCGACCGCTACGCCCACGCCTGGATCGGGCCATTAGAGGAGCAGGGAATGATGCCGGACGCCTCGGCCATCGAGCAACCCATCCGCACATTAGATCTGCGCGCCGGCGACATCCCCTTCCCCTACACCGGCGATCTCGACCTGGTCAAGGGCGCCGTGAATCGCCTCTTCGCCTACAGCGAGGAGTTCCGCGCCAAAATCGCCCCACGCGGCGCGCGCATCGCCGCCTGGACCGAGGCGCCGCGCCAAAGCGGGCTGGGCGGCTCCTCGCTCTTCGTCCTGCTCACGCTGGCGGGCCTGCGCGCTTTCTTCGATCTGGATCGCCGCGCGCACAACGACTACGTCCTCGCCGAGCTGACCCAGCGCGTTGAGGCGAAAGAGCTGGGCATCACCTGCGGCTACGCCGACCGCTACGTCCCGCTCTTCGGCGGCCTGGCCTACGTGGATTATCGCGGCAAGCTGCACCAGGACGAACTCGGCCACGAACCCTACGCCGCGTACGAGCGCCTTGATCCCTGGGGAGACGGGCTGGCGCTCGTGGCAATCACCACCGGCATCCAACGCGATTCCGGCGACGTGCACGGGCGGATGCGCCCGCGCTACCTGGAGGAGCACGCCGCCTGGACGCGCTCCGGCGGCCCGATGCCCCCGATGGTGCGCTTTATGCACGGCGTCTGGGAGACCGCGTGGCGCGGCAAGATCGCGCTCCTGCACGGCGATTGGGCGACCTTCGGCGCGTTGATGAACGAGAACCACCGCCGGGTCGATCAGATGATGACCTACTGCGGCTTCACCGAGGGC
This sequence comes from uncultured Anaerolineales bacterium, assembly GCA_964496595.1. Classification (GTDB taxonomy): domain Bacteria; phylum Chloroflexota; class Anaerolineae; order B4-G1; family SLSP01; genus JAAAOZ01. Next base: position 26,032 of record CAZCAI010000029.1, on the reverse strand, counting down.
GCCGGATGGGCCAACAACCTCCTCATCGAGACGGCGTTGGAGCATGGCGCGCTGGGCGCGAAGCTCACCGGCGCGGGCGGCGGCGGATCGGTCTTCGCGCTGGTGCGCCCCGGCGAAGAGAAAGAGATGCTGGCGACCTGGCGGCGCGCCGCCGAGGAGGCCGGCCTCGCCGAGGCGCAGGCCTACGCGCTGAACGTGGCGCGGCAGGGTCTGCGCGAGGAGGCTATCAGATGATTCCGGCCATTATCTTAGCAGCGGGCGCAGGCTCGCGCCTCCACCCCATCACCGAGGCGCGCTCCAAGGCCATGCTCCCCATCCTGGGCCGGCCCATCGTCGAGCGCGTGATGTACCGCCTGGCCCGCCACGGCATCGATGACTTCATCTTGGTCGTCAGCCCCAACGACCGTGAGATCGTCCGCCACTTCCGCCGTCCCGGCCCTCTGGGCCAGATTCGCTTCACCTATCAAGAAGAGCAGATGGGGATGGCGCACGCTCTGCGATGCGCGGCGCCGCTTATCCAGGGGGATTTCGTGCTCGCCGCCTGCGACAACCTCGTGCCCGCCAGGGATGTGGGGCGCTTGCTGGCTCGCTGGCAAGATGACGCCACCCTCAACGCGCTGCTGACCCTGATGCCCGTGGAGCCGGAGCGCCGGGGCAACGTCGGCATCGTGGAGCAGGCCGGGCCGTGGATCAAGCGCATCGTCGAGAAGCCCCCGCTCGATGAGGCGCCCTCGAACATCTCCAGCCTGCCGCTCTACATCTTCTCCCGCCAGATTTTAGACCATCTCGACAAGATTCCCCTCTCCCCGCGCGGCGAATACGAAATCCAGGACGCCATCCAACGGCTGATCGACCGCGCCGGGCGCGTCGGGGGCCTGATGATTTCGCAGCGCGCCACGGTGACCAACGCCGCCGACCTGTTGGCGATCAATCTGGACTACTTGCAGAAGCTCTGCGACCTCGTGATGCCGCAAGCCGTCGGCGCGGAGACGCGCCTGACCCCGCCGCTGTACATCGAAGGCGGGACAATTATCGGCGCGCGCTGCGCCATCGGCCCCCACGTCGTCATCGAGCGCGGATGTCGCATCGACGACGGCGCGACGATCCACGACGCCCTGCTCCTGCGCGGCGCGCGCGTGCCCGCCGGCGCGACGGTGGTGAATCGCGTCGTGGCAGGCGAGCGATGATCTGGAGATAGGTTATGTTCCAGCGGAGCTTGCATTCTCCCCTCGCGAGGATCGGCCTGAGCCTCCTGGGCTTGCTGCTCCTCCTCGGCCTGGGATTGTGGCTGTGGATCGGGCACGATCTGCCGTCGCCGGAGGACTTAGAAGCTTACACCAGCGCGCCCAGCAGCAAAATCCTGGATCGCCACGGGCGCTTGCTCTTCGAAATCCCGCCGCCGTATACCGGGCGCCACACCCCCGTCCCCCTGGAGGAGATCCCCCCGGCGATGATCTGGGCTGCCATCGCCACCGAGGACGCGACCTTCTACCAGAACCCCGGCATGGACGCGGTCGGCATCCTCCGCGCGCTGTGGATCAACCTGCGCGGCGGCGAGGTGCTGGCCGGCGGCAGCACGATCACGCAGCAGTTGGTGCGCACAGTGCTCTTCGATCCCGAAGAGCGTGTGGAGCGCACGTTGCGTCGCAAATTGCGCGAGTTGGTGCTGGCCGTGCGCATCACGCGCCGCTACACCAAGGATGAGATTCTAACGCTCTACCTCAATGAGAGCTACTACGGCCACCTCGCCTACGGCGTCGAGGCGGCGGCGCAGACCTACTACGGCAAACACGTCCGCGACCTGGACCTGGCGGAGTGCGCGATGTTGGCCGGATTGCCGCAAGCGCCCGCGATCTATAATCCCCTGGAAAACCCGAAGGCGGCCAGGGAGCGCCAGGCCGTGGTGTTGGATCTGATGGTCAAGCAGCAGTACATCACGGCGGACGAGGCGGCGCTGGCCAAAGAAGAGCCGCTATCCTTCGCCGCTGCGCATTTCCCCATCCGCGCGCCCCACTTTGTGATGTACGTGCGCGGCCTGCTGGAGCGCGAGCTGGGCCTGGCGACGTTACAGGCAGGCGGTTTGTCCATTCACACCACCTTGGACCTTGACCTCAACGACACCGCCCGCGCGCTGATGCAGCATCGTCTGGCCCAGTTGGCCGCCTGTCCCCAACAAGATGATTGTCCGCCCGGCGGTCACAACGTGCGCAACGCCGCGCTGCTGGCGCTTGATCCACAGACGGGCGAGGTGCTGGCCATGGTCGGCAGCCCCGACTACTTCTCCGCCCGCATCGACGGCGCCGTCAACGGCGCGACGGCCCTGCGCCAGCCCGGATCTTCCATCAAGCCCATCACCTATGCTGCCGCCTTCGCGACGGGCGATTTCACGCCCGCGACGATGATGTTGGACGTGCGCACGAGCTTCGTCACGCGCGAGGGCGCGCCCTACGTGCCGCTCAACTACGACCTGACCTTTCGCGGCCCGGTGCGCCTGCGCGAGGCGCTGGCTTCATCCTACAACCTCATCGCCGTCAAGGTGTTGGACGCCATCGGTATCGAGAGGATGACCTCACTGGCGCGCCGGATGGGCATCACCACCTTCGATGATCCCGACCGGATGGGCCTGGCTGTGACATTGGGCGGCGGCGAGGTGCGCCTGCTGGAGTTGGCGAGCGCCTACGCGGCCTTCGCCAACGGCGGACAGCGCATCGCGCCCGTGACGGTGCGCCGCGTGGAGAACGCCGAGGGCGAGGTCATCTGGTCGGCGCGCGGCGGCCTGGGTGAGCGGGTGTTGGATCCGCGCGTGGCCTACCTCATCACCGACATCCTCAGCGACGACCTCGCGCGCGTCCCGACCTTCGGGGAGGGCAGCGCGCTCAATTTGGCCGGGCGTCCGGCGGCGGTCAAGACCGGCACCACCACCGATTTTCGCGATAACTGGACGGTGGGCTACACGCCGGAGTTGGTCGCCGGGGTGTGGGTGGGCAACGCGGATAACGAGGCGATGCGACAGGTCACCGGCATCAGCGGGGCCGCGCCCATCTGGCACGATTTTATGACGGCGGCGATCAAAGGCGCGCCCTCGCGAGCGTTCCCCCGCCCCGATGGCCTCGTCGCGGCGGAGGTCTGCGCGCTCTCCGGGCTGCGCCCCGGGCCGGATTGCCCCCATCGCGTGCGCGAGTTGTTCATCGTGGGAACGGCGCCCGCGCGGACGTGCGACATGCACCGGCGCATCGATAGCGTGCTCTACACCATCCTCCCGCCAGAAGCGCAGGCCTGGGCGCGCGAGCGCCACATCCCCCAGCCGGAAATTCAGACAGACGCGATCCCCCTCCAGATCACCGCGCCCGGTCAAGGCGCCAGCTACCAGATCGATCCCGGCGTCGCGCACGCGGCGCAGCAGATCGTCATCGCGGCGGCGGCGGGCCGGCCGTTCGCGACGGTGCATCTCCACATCAACGGCGAGCCGCTGGCCAGCTTCGACGCGCCGCCGTACAGCACGCTGTGGCAACTCGCGCCCGGCGAACATACCTTCACCGCCATCGGCGTGGACGCGGCGGGCGAGCGCGTCGCCTCGGAGGCCGTGCACATCACCGTGCGCCCGTAAGCCCCGCTCCGTTCGTAGTCAGGCACGAAACGCAGTGAAGTGCCGTATCCATCCCGGACAAAATATTCCTCGCCCTCCAAAAAGACGCTACTCCGCTTACGCGACTATGAACGTCTCCAACATTTTCCAGCTCAGCGGCTTATGCGCTATAATAGAAGAAGAAGCGCGGCTGACGACCTGAGATGATACGTTTAATAGAGGGCCATTATGATTGAAGCGCAGATTTTATACCCGCTCATTCTATTCTTGGCGACCGGTATTGCTTGGGGCACGGCGGTGCTCGCCTGGAGCCGACGGCAAAGCCGGGGCGCGAAGACCTTTTTCGGCCTGATGGTAGCGGCGGGCTGGTGGGCGTTCACCTACGCCTTCGAACTCCTCAATCCAGCCTTAGAAGCCAAACTCATCTGGGTCAATCTCCAATACTTAGGCATCGTCACCCTTCCAGTCTTCTGGTTCTTGTTCGCACTCTCCTACACCGATCAGTTAGATAAAGTTCCGTTTCATTATCAAGCTGGCCTCTTCGTGATCCCGATCCTCACCGTGTTGCTGATCTTCACCAATCCGCTGCATCGCCTGATATGGCAAGAGATCGCTCTCATCTCCTCGGGGGGGCTATTGTTCCTGAGATTCACCCGAGGCGCGTGGTTTTGGCTGCACGTCGTCCAGGCCTACGCTCTGGTGATAGTTGGCCTGGGGGTAATGTTGAGGTTCTTGGCGGTGACCAAATTATCTTATCACCGCTCGTTGGTGATTATGGTATTAGGCGCGTCCGTCGCCATCCTGCTAAATATAGCCTACGTTCTAGGGTGGCCCGCCGACTTTTACTTGGATATGACGCCGCTCTCGTTCGTCGTGAGCGGCGTCTTATTCGGATGGGCGGCGTTTCGATATCGATTGTTGGACGTTGTCCCCATCGCGCGCTATGGCGTGGTCGAGCGTCTTTCGGATGTGGTGATCATCTTAGATGCCCAACACTGCATCGTGGATATGAACGTCGCCGCGCAAGAGCTAATCGAGCAGCCGCTTTCCCAAGTACTTGGCGTTGGCGTAGCTCATTTTTTGCCCCAGTATCTCGAAGCCTTTCGCCGCCATCAAGATGCAGTAGCGGAGCACGGCAATGGGGGCGTACTGATGGAGCATCGCAACCGCTATTACGATCTGCGCATCGCGGCGCTGCACGACCGGCGCGGCCAACTGCGCGGGCGCGCGATCACGCTGCGCGATATCACGGAGCAGCGCCAGTTGGAAAGTTCCCTCAAGGAGCAGATGCAGCGCACAGAGCTGTTGCTCACCGTCGCCCGGTCAACCTCCCAGACCCCCACCTTAGATGCGACGCTGCAAAACGTTGTCGATGTCATCATCCCGCTGACCGGGGCCGACGAGGGCTACTTATTCCTGATAGATGCAGAGCATCAAATCACGCACGGATTTTCGTCTGCGGGCGAGATTTCACCGGAGTTGATCGAAAAGGTCTTTCAACGCGCGATAGCGGAGGGTCTTCAGTACTGGGTCTTGCGTGAGAATAAAGTAATCGCGATCCCGGACACGCGCGAGGATGAGCGCTGGATCGATTTGATATATCCGGCCTATGACGCGCGCCCCATACGTTCTGCGCTGGGCGCGCCGTTAATCCAAGAGGGACGCACTTTGGGCGTCCTGGTGTTGCGGCATTCGGACGTCGGGCACTTCGGCGCGGACGATGCAAAAGTGATGCGCACCATTGCGCCGCAGATCGCGCTGGCTATTCGCAACGCCCAAATCTATGAGGAGCAGCGGCGCCTGGCGGATCAACAGACGACGTTGTACGAGGTGCTGCGCACATTGCAACACGCACAACAAGTCACGCTGGTCTCTGAACTGGCCGCGCGCGCCATCGCGCGACTGACCGGCTGGCCCCTGGTCGCGCTGCTGGCGCCGGATCGAACGGGGAGCGCCGTGCAGATCGAGGCCGCCGCCGGGGAGATGTCCCTGCCGCCGGATTGGCGCACCTCGCTCTACGCCGGCGCAGTGGGGGAAGCGTGGCGCACGCGCGAGACGCAATATGTGCCGGATCTGCGCGAAGCGCCGGCGGCGCTCCCAGAATTGGAGGCGCGCAGCCTCCTGATCGTGCCGCTGAGCGAGAGCGACCAGATTGGGGTGATGCTCTGCATCGCCAGCGACGAGCCGTGGGCCTTCGACGCGGAGGCCCATCTTCTCGCGGAATCGCTGCGCGAGGTGCTCAACTTAGCGCGCAAGAGCGCGCGCTTCTACACGGGATTGCAGAAGGAGTTGCGGGAGCGGCAACACGTCGAGGATCGCTTGTGGATGACGGTGCGCAAGACCGATGCGCTCTATCGCATCAGCCGCGCGCTCCTCATCGGCTCACAGAAGCTCTCCGATGTGCTCAACGCCGCCGTAGAGGAGGTGGTCGCTGCGTTGGGCGCGGATCGCGTGATGCTGATCACGGTCGATCTGGAGCGCGAACGCATCCTGGACTTTATGATCGGCGGGCCGGGCGTCGGGGAAGCTGTGCCTATCGATTTTGAGGCTCTGATGGAAGGTCTCGGCGGGTGGGTCATCCGCGAGGGCATCCCCGCGCTATCGAAGAAAGGCGAAGCCGATCCCCGAGAATCTCCAGCAGTCCAGAAATTCCGCGCGGAGATGAACGCCGGTTCCGTCATCACCGTTCCGTTGATCGTCCAGGGCGAGCCGGTCGGCGTGATGACGGCGATCAACAACCTCACCCAGCGCGATTTCACGCAGAAGGACGTTGATCTGATGATGGCGATGGCCTCGCAGGTATCGGTGGCGCTCTACAACGCGCAACTATTCCAGACCATCGCCACGGAACAGCGGCGGCTCCAGGCCGTTCTCGCCTCCAGCCGCGATGGCGTGATCTTGCTCAGCCTGGAGGGCGAGATTTTGATCCTCAACCAGGCCGCGTTGGAACTGATGTCGTTGGCGGGAGCGCCGGACGAGTGGGTAGGCCACAATCTCTTAGATTACCTATGGAAGGCGCGCTCTCAGACGCCCGAACTGGTGCGGACTACGATTACAGAGCTGCGTCGCTTCCAAACCAGTGAGGCGCAGCTCAGTGAGGGCGAATTTAGTGCGGGGAATCGCGTCCTTCACTGGCTCAACCTCCCGGCGACCGGCGTCTTTTCCTCACCTGCGTCGGATCGCTCCTCCGGCAAGCCATTTGGGCGCTTATTAGTCTTGCGCGATGTGACAGAGGAGCATATCCTGGAGCAGATGCGCGAGGACTTGACTCACACGATGGTTCACGATCTACGGAATCCCCTGACGAATATTCATAGCGCCTTGCAATTTATGACCCAATACGCTAATGAATCCTTGAGTCCTGAACAGATGGAAGTACTAGAGATCAGCATCAACAGCACGGAACGGATGACTAAGTTAGTCAACGCGATCTTGGACATTGACCGGCTGGAGAGCGGTCGCATGCCGCTGGATCGGGCGGCTTTTTCCTTGGAGATGTCCCTGCTCGAAACCTGGGAGATGCAGCGCCCGCACGCGGAAGAGAAAGCCATCGAATTGCGTTACGATATCCCAGAAGACGCCGCGTTGGTGTGCGCCGACGCGGATCTGATCGAGCGCGTGCTTCAGAACCTCCTCAGCAACGCGGTCAAATTCACGCCCGCCGGCGGCGCGATCACCGTCCGGGCCGAGCGCCGCGTCGACGCGCCGGGCAGGGCGTTCATCACCGTGCAGGATAACGGCGCAGGCGTACCGGAGGAGATCAGAGCGCGGGTTTTCGAGAAGTTCGTCACCGGCTCCCAAGAGGGGCGGGGCAGTGGGCTGGGCTTGACCTTCTGCAAAATGGTCTTAGAGGCGCACGGCGAGAATATCTGGCTCGAACCCAGCGCGCCGGGGACAGGCGCCACGTTCACCTTCACCTTGCCCCTGGCCGAGACCGACGATTGAGCCGGCAATCGTCGAGGTTGGAAGTTTATCTGAAATGATTTTACACTTTATTGAAAATCTTGCGTAAATCTTTTAGTCGATGGAGGTGGAGTATGAAGATGCTATCTAAACGCTGGTTGTTGATTGTGGTGCTGTTAGCCTTGCTGGGCGGCGCCTGTCGATTCGACTTTTTGAATCCCCCGCCGTCGCCAGGGACAGAGACCGAAACCGAGACGCCAACCGATCAACCGGTCGCGACCACGCCCACCAGGGAACCGACCCCGGCGGTTTCACTGCCGATGCCGCCCCCCAAGCTCCTCGTCCGCGATCCAGAGGCCGGCGAACGCCCGGCGTTGGATACGCCCATCAAATTGACCTTCGATCAGCCGATGGACGCCGAGAGTGTGCGCGCCTCCTTCGCGATCTCGCCCTCCGTGCCCGGCGAGCTGCGGTGGGAAGAGCCGCGCACGTTGATCTTCGATCCCCAAGAAGCGCTGGAGCGCGGCGCGCACTATCGCGTCACCGTGGATGAGTCGGCCCGCAACGTCGAGGGGGCCGCGCTGCCGGAGCCGATCACCTTCGATTTCCAGACATTGGGCTACGTGGAGGTGGGCGAGGTGCAGCCCGCGCCGGACACCACCGGCGTCGATCCCGACACCGTCGTCACCGTCGTCTTCAACCGCCCCATCGTCCCCCTGACCTCGCTGGCGCAGCAGAGCGACCTGCCCCAGCCCCTGACCTTTGATCCGCCGTTAGCGGGCGAGGGCGAATGGCTCAACACCGCCATCTACCGCTTCCATCCCGACGAGGGTCTCGCGCCCGCGACGCGCTACACCGCCCGCATCAGCGCCGGCCTCGAGGACACGCAGGGGAGCGTGCTGGAGGAGGACTACGTCTGGCGCTTCACCACCATCGGCCCAGGCGTGATTGACTTCAGCCCGCGCCGGAACGCCGAGCACGTCGCCCCCGGTGATGTCATCAGCGTCACGTTCAATCAGCCGATGGCCCACGCCGCCACCGAGGGCGCCTTCCGTTTTCGGGTCGGCGATAGCAAGCTGGCGGGCGACTTCCGCTGGTCGGGTGGGGAATCGCCCTGGGATAGCGAGACGATGATCTTCACGCCTGCCGAGCCGTTGGCGCGCGACACCCGTTATCATGTCAGTATCTACGCAACGGCCCGCGCCCGCAATAGCGAGGTTCAACTCCAAGAGAGAATCGCCTGGAGTTTTAATACTATCAAGAAGCCGGGCGTGCTCGCGGCCTTCCCGCCGGATGGCGCGACGGATGTCTCGCCCTACGAGGACGTGCGCCTCACCTTCGCCAGCCCGATGCAGCGCGAGGGCTTTATGGAGTATCTCCAGATCATCCCCGCGCCCACCAAGGTCTACACCTACTGGTCGAACGCCAACACCGAGCTACGGCTCTCTTTCCAGATGGAACCGGCGACCGAGTATCAAATCGCCTTAGAGAGCGGCGCGCCCGATGTGGAGGGGGCGCCGTTGAGCGCGCCGCTGCGCCTGCGCTTCACCACCGGCGATCTGCCGCCCTACGCCCAGCTGAACACGGGGCGCGACCTGGGGACATTCAACGCCTACACCGAGACCGTCATCTACGCGGGCTATCGCAACGTCTCGCGCTTAGACGTGCGCCTCTACCGCCTTGATCCAGAGACCTTGATGCAGATGCACAGCTACGGCAGTTATCGCCGCGAGCGCGCCGCCATGCGGCAGGAGGATCTCGTCCGCGAGTGGTCGGTGGCCGTCGCGCCGCCGGCCAACGTCGAGCATCTGCGCGCGCTGGAGATGGTGGATGAGACTGGCGAGCAATTGCCGCCCGGCATCTACTACTTAGAGATGAGCGCGCCGGAGGTTTTGGCGTGGGATCGGGATGCCGAGCCGGACACCTACATCTTCATCCGCTCCCGGCTCAATCTGATGCTCAAGCAGACGCATACCGAGACGCTGATCTGGGCGACGGATCTGGCGACGGGCGCGCCCGTGGCGGATGCGCCGGTGCGCATCTACACGAGCACCATCACGGCGACCATCGAGGGCGCAACCGACGCGGACGGGCGCTATATCGGCGCGCTCCAGGCCGATGATCTGTGGAGCGACACCTTCGCATTCAGCGGCGAGCCGGGCCAGGAGGATTTTTCTGTCGCCTACAGCGCGTGGGATCAGGGCCTCGACCCGTGGCAATTCGATCTCAACGCCGAATTCTACCGCCAGGAATACCGCGCCCACATCTACACCGACCGGCCCATCTACCGCCCCGGCCAGACCGTCTACTTCAAGGGCATCATCCGCGCCGATGACGACGCGCGCTACACCATCCCCGACGCCATGCAAGCGATCACGCTCACCGTGACCGATCCCCAGGGCAAGGAACTCTACAACGAGCAGCTCATCCTCAACGAGATGGGGTCGTTCTTCGATGAGGTAACGTTGGACGCCGAGGCTGCGCTGGGCAGCTACTACATTCAAATGGCGGCCGCCGAGCAGGATTTCTACGCCAGCGCCGATTTCCAGGTGGCCGAATATCGCAAGCCGGAATTCGAGGTGACCGTCCAGACCGACCGGGACGCTTACATCAACGGCGACACCATCCAGGTGGCCGTGGAGGCGACCTACTACTTCGGCGGGCCGGTGGCGAACGCTGAACTTGATTGGAATGTGTTGAGCAGCGATTTTTACTTCGATTATCAATGCCCGACCGGCAAGACCTGCCCGCGCTACAGTTGGTACGACTTCGAGTGGGAGGGCTACGGCGCGGATAATTACGGCGGCTACGGCGAGCTAATCGCCCAGGGCGACGCGCGGACGGATGAGGACGGGCGCGCCGTCTTCGAGGTCCCGGCGGATATCGCCGAGAAGCTTGCCAGCCAGCGCTTCACCGTCGAGGCTAACGTCACCGATCTCGACGGGCGCTACGTCAGCAATCGCACCACCGCCGTCGTCCACAAGGGCGAGTACTACATCGGCGTGGGCGCGCGCGACCGGATCGCGGAGGCCGGCGAGACCAAGAGCGTCGATCTGCTGACGGTCGATTGGGGCAGTGAGCCGGTGGCGGATCAATCGCTCCAGGTGGTCTTTATGGAGCACCGCTGGTACAGCGTCCGCGAGGAGGCCGAGGACGGCTTCACCTACTGGACGTGGGTCACGGAGGATGTGCCGGTCTACACCACGACGGCCACCACCGATGACGACGGGAAAGCGGCGGTCGCCTTCACGCCGGAGAAATCCGGCAGCTACAAGGTGCTCGCCACGGGCGAGGATACGGAGGGCAACGAGATCCGCAGCAGCACCTATCTCTGGGTGTGGGGCGGCGGGGGCGCGCGCTGGCGGCAGGAGAGCAACAATCGCATCGATCTGATCCCCGACAAAGATGATTACGAGGTCGGCGACGTGGCCGAGATTCTGATCCCCTCGCCCTACACCGGCGCCGTCCGGGCGCTGATCACCATCGAGCGCGGCCATTTCTTCTCCAGCGAAGTGCGCACGCTGGAGAGCAACACCGAGGTCATCCGCGTGCCCATCGAGGCGGCGCATATTCCCAACATCTTCGTCTCCGTCGTCATCGTTCAAGGCTCCGACCAGGCGCCCGATACCATGGCCAGCTTCAAGATGGGCCTGGTCAAACTGCCCATTTCCATCGAGCAGAAGCAATTGCACATCACGCTGACGCCGGATCGCGCCCTCGAGGCGGGCGCGTACTATCGCCCGCGCGAGACGGCGGTCTACGATGTGCAGGTCACCGATCACGCCGGCGACCCGGTCGCGGCGGAGCTTTCGCTGCGCCTGGCCGATCTGGCCGTGCTGGCGCTGTCGGAAGATCGCGGCCCCACGCTGCTGGAGCGCTTCTGGAGCGAGCGCGGCATCAGCGTGCGGACGAGTATGCCGCTGGCCGTCGCGATGGAACCCTACAATCGGGAGCTGGCCCCGCGCGCGAAGGGCGGCGGGGGCGGCGCCGGCGAGGCCTTCATTCGGACCGAGTTCGCCGATACGGCGTTCTGGGAGCCGGTGGTGGAGACGGGGGCGGACGGCCGCGCGCGCGTCGAGGTCAAGCTGCCGGATAACCTCACCACCTGGCGGATGCAGGCGCGAGGTATCACGGCGCAAACCGCGGTGGACCGCGCCGAGGTGGACATCCGCAGCACCTTAGATGTGCTGGTGCGCCCTGTCCTGCCGCGCTTCTTCGTCGTGGGCGACCAGGCCGACATCGCCGCCATCGTTCACAACAACACCACCCGCACGCTCGCCACCGAGGTCACGCTCACCGCCGAGGGCGTCGATGTAGACGGCGGCATGCAACAACAGATCGAACTGGCCCCCGGCGAGGAGACCAGGGTCGTCTGGCCGATCACAGTCCAGGCCGTGGACGAGGTCAAGATCACGATGGAGGCGAACGCGGAGGCGGACGGCGCGAGCTATTACGATGGTCGTGAGGACACGCTGCCGGTCTATCACTACACCACGCCGGAGGTGATGGCGACCGCTGGTCAGCTTTCGGAGCCGGAGATCCGCCAGGAGTTGATCCAACTGCCGCCGGAGTTCGACCGTTCGCAGGGCGGGCTGACCATCCAGGTGGATGGCTCGCTCACCGCCGCCACGCAGGACGCGCTGGATTATCTGGAGCACTACCCCTACGAATGCGTCGAGCAGACCGTCAGCCGCTTCCTGCCCAACGTCCTCACCTACCAGGCGTTAGATGAAATGGGGCTGGCCCGGCCAGAGATGGAGGCCAATCTCACCGAGCAGGTGGGCGCCGCGCTCCAGCGGCTCTACGCCCAGCAGCACTACGACGGCGGATGGGGCTGGTGGGTCAATGATGACAGCAATCCCTATCTGACCGCCTACGCGCTGCACGGCATGTTAGAAGCCCATCGCGCCGGATTCACGGTGGAGACGGACGTCATCCACAAGGCCGCGGACTACCTGCGCACAACGCTGCCCGCCGCCAACGAGGAGATCCCCACCTGGCGGGCCAACCGCCTGGCTTACCAGCTCTACGTCCTGGGCGAATACGTCCGCCTGGTCGATGGCGCCAAGATGGAAGGCGAGCTGGGTCGCGCCATCACGCTCTTCGAGGTGCGACACAAGCTCAGCCGCTACGGCCAGGCGACCTTGGCCGTGGCGCTGGGGCTGTTAGATCCCGAAGAGGAGACGCGCATCGACACCCTGCTGGCCGATCTGGTGGGCGACGCGGTGATGAGCGCCACCGGCACGCACTGGCAGGAATCGGCGCCGGACTACTGGAATATGAACACCGACGTGCGCACCACGGCCATCGTCCTGTGGGCGATGGCGCGCCACCGGCCGGAGAGCGACCTACTGCCCAACGTCGTGCGCTGGCTGATGGAGACCCGCCGCGGCGACGATCCTCAGTGGCGCTACTGGGAATCGACCTACACCACCTCCTGGGCGCTGACAGGCCTGATCGCCTATATGCGGGCCAGCGGCGAATTGCAGGGCGATTTCCCGTACACCGTCGCGTTAAATGGGGAGATCCTTCTGGAGGCTCGCGTCGATGAGACGACGATGGACGAGAGCCGCCAACTCCAGATCAACATCGCCGACCTCTTGGTCGAGCACGGCAACCGCTTAGTCATCGAGCGCCTGCCGCCCGACGGAGACGACGCCGGTGAGGGCCGGCTCTACTACACGGCCCACCTGCGCTACTTCCTGCCGGCGGCCCAGGTCGAGGCCGAGGATCGCGGCATCATCGTGGCGCGGCAGTACGAGCGCGTCGATAACGAAGAAGGCAACGACGGGGATCATCCAGAAGCATCGTCATTGAGCGGGGCTTCGGTCGGGGATACCATTCGCGTCAAGCTGACGGTCATCGCGCCCGACGATCTCTACTACGTCGTGGTCGAAGATCCGCTGCCCGCCGGCTGCGAGGCCGTCGATATGAGCCTGGAGACGACCAGCGTCGTCGGGGAGCGGCCCAGCATGCATTCGGTCTCCGCCGAGGAGGAGGACTACTGGTATCGGCGCTACGGCTGGGGCTGGTGGTGGTTCTCCCACAGCGAGCTGCGCGATGAGAAGGTCACACTCTTCGCCAGCTACCTGCCGCGCGGCACCTACGAGTACACCTACCTGATGCGCGCCTCCGTGCCGGGCGCCTACAACGTCATCCCCACCTCCGCCTACGCGATGTACTTCCCGGAGATCTGGGGCCGCAGCGACGGGCTGCAATTCACGGTGGAGGAGTAGTTTCGTTCGTAGTCAGCCTCGAAGCGGAGCCTGTGGGCGAAGCGGAGTGGCGTTTTGCACCTTATGATGAAGCATCAGGCCGCCAGCAAAGATTGCTGGCGGCCTTCGTTTATGGAGATCTCCCCATCAAGCTAGAAATACGCCCGGACCGGCTGCGGGCCGGCCAACACCTCGCGCATCACGCAGAGCCGACCCTCGTCGTCGGGCGCGAGCCACCATTTGATCAGGCAAATCTCCCCCGCCTCGATCTCGAGCCCCGTGATGCAGCGCGGATGAACGGCGCTCCCCGTGTTGAAGTAGGGCGCCTCATCGTTGGGTGCGGGGAGGACGGAGCGGTGCGTGTGGCCGCAGATCATCGGCTGGCGGTTGTGGTGCGCCCAGGCGATGAGATTGTACTCGACCTTGTTGCGCTTGCTGAAGTTCTGCGCCGGGCTGGTCGGATCGTTGAAGCCCAGCAGTTGCAGGTTCCGCCACATGTACCGCACCATCAAGCGACTAAATCGCCACAACGTGTCGCTCATCAAATCGCCCTGATGGCCGTGCACCACGAAGAACTGTCCACCGCTCTCGCGATGGCGCAGCACCAGCCCCTCGTGCACGATGATCTCCGGGAAGAGATCCTTCGTCTGGCCATCGCGTCGATCCTGATAATAATACAACTCCGCCGCCACGCGCTCTGGATCGCGCCAATCCATATTGTGATTACCGAAGAGGAAAAAGAGTCGCTGCGAGAGATAGAACTGACGCATCAACCAGTAGACGTGGCTGTGCGCACGTCGCACCTCCGCAAACTCCGCGTTCTCCCACAACTCGTCGCCGTCCCCCACCTCGACGTAGGCGAAACCCCGCTCGTAGTAGTGCTTCAGCGCGTGGAAGAAGAGCAGTTGGTTGCGGGAAAAATCATCGGCCCAGCCGTTATCGCCCCGGTGACAATCGCTGAAGAAGACCAGCTTGTCCTCGTCGCCAAACGGCACGATGGGCGAAGTGTGAAAGACCTCGTCTAATCGTCGGTTCACGGATGGTTTTATCGATTTCATAGAATCTCCCCCTCGCACTTTGATCGATTTTGGCTTTGGTTTCCCGTCGTCACAGAAATATCATAGACGGAGTGGGGCATAAGTCAAAAAGTAAACTTAGTCTCTCTTTTCCCATTCGCTTCATGTGCTATACTATGCATACACCAACCCGCTCGATCAACTAATCGCGTCAGGTGTGAGCAGAGGAGGCCGATATGACGGTATCAAATCCCCACGACCACTTCTTCCGCGCGACCTTTGCCCGTCCCGAGGTCGCCGCTGAATTCGCGCGCCACTACCTGCCGCCGCCCATCGTCGCGCACTTGGATCTGACGACATTGCGCCCGGTCAAGGCCTCCTACGTGGATGAAGAACTCCGCGATCACGTCACCGATCTGCTCTATCAAGTGCGCCTGCAAGATGGGAACCTCGCCTACGTCTACCTCCTCTTCGAGCACAAGAGCTATCCCGATCGGTGGGTGGCGTTTCAACTGCTACGCTACATGGTGCGGATCTGGGAACACGCTCGCCAGCAAGCGTCAGGCGCGGATCTGCCGCCTATCCTCCCCTTGGTCATCTATCATGGCGAGCAGCAGTGGCGCATCGACACGCGATTCCAGGAGTTGGTGACCACGCCGCCCGCGCTCGCGGAGTATGTGCCCGATTTTCGGTATGCCCTCTACGATCTCTCAACCTACAGTGACGCAGAATTGGTGGGCGCGGTGAGCGTGCAGATTCCCCTGTGGGCGATGAAGCACATCTACGATACCGACTGGGAGACCACGCTTCCCAAGCTGATGGCGCTATTGCAGGCGTTGGCCCAGGCGGAGAGCGGATTGACCTTTGTCGAGACGGTGCTGCGGTACATCTCCGCAGCGGCTGGCTCGCTCGAACATGATAAGTTGAAACATGCGTTAGAAGAGAATTTGCCACACGATGGAGGTGCACTGATGCAGACAATCGCCCAACAATGGATCGAAGAAGGAATCGAAGAAGGAATGGAAAAGGGGATGGAAATAGGTCTACAAAAAGGACAGGAACATGGTGCTATTCACGCCACACGCGAGGCTATATTTGAGCTACTGGACGTGCGCTTTGGGGAAATTTCTCCCTCAGTAGCAGCTACCTTAGCCGAGATCCAAGACCTGCCGCGCTTGAAAGCCTTACACAGACAAGCTGCCGTGGCGGAGACATTGGAGGAATTCAAAAGCGAATTGGGTTAAGGAAAATCACCACCTCGGTGAAGTGCTACAATAACGCAGGCTGAGAATTGAAGCACGAAAAGTCATCCGTCATCCGCCAAGTGTCGCGAGTGACGGATGACGGATGAAGTATAACGAATCACGCAAGACCAATAGCTTACACAACCCTGCGAGGTAACTATGAATAGCGTGACAATTGAATATCCACCCGAACTCTTATGGGCTTTGCAGCAAGAGCCAGCAGAATTTGAATCTGAAGCGCGTCTATTGCTAGCCGTAAAACTCTATGAACTGGGGAAACTCAGCACCGGCCTGGCGGCCAAACTCGCTGGCGTTCCACGTATTACATTTATATTCTTGCTAAATCGCTATCAACTTTCGCCCTTTGGACAGACGCCTGAAGAACTAACTGAGGATTTGGCCCATGCCCGTCAAGCCAGTCATCACGAATAACACCCCGCTCGTCGCCCTGTGGTCTGTGGGATATCTAGCCTTACTGCGAGATCTCTTCGGGGAAGTGTGGGCGCCCCAGGCCGTCTGCGACGAGTTCTTGGCGGCAGAACCTGCCTTACGTCAGGCAACAATAGACTCCTCTCCGTGGATGCGTTGCGTATCTTTACAAAACCCGCAACATGTGGCTGTATACATCGGACTAGATCGAGGGGAAGCTGAAGTCCTATCCCTGGCCGAAGAAAGCGAGCCACGCTTGATTATCATGGATGAGCTACGAGGCAGGCGCTATGCACAGCGGTTAGGACTTCCACTCACAGGCACGTTGGGGGTCTTATTGCTGGCAAAAGAACAGGGCTTGATCCCGGCTATCAAGCCATTGATAGCAGCGTTGCTACATGCAGGGCTGTATCTGACGCCGGAATTGATTGAGAAAGTTCTGACCATAGCCGGTGAACATTGATGTAAAACTTCGGGCCCCTTCCCTTCCATTCGCATCCCTCCCCATTTGATGCTATACTTCCCCCAATGAAAACAATGGAAACCAAGACGCCAACGAAGCCCCACCGCACCCTGGCCTGGACGCTCCTGATCATCGGGCTGTGCCTCTACGCGCCCTTCCGCAGCATCTCCTTGGATGATTTCGACGCCTACAGCTTCGCCTTGGCCTTAGAGCAGTTCGATCTGGCCTTGCAGCAGCCCCAGCCGCCGGGATTCCCCATCTACGTGGGATTGGCGCGAGGCTTCTACAACCTCACCGCCGACCCCGTCGCGGCGCTGACGTGGGTGAGCGCGTTGAGCGGCGTCGCCGCGCTCCTCCTCATCTACAAGATCGGGCGCCAATTCGACCCCGCGCGCCCGTTCACCGGCGTCGCGGCGGCCCTGTGGCTGGGCCTGACGCCGCTGGCCTGGCTCACCGCCGAGAAAGCGCTCAGCGACGCCGCCGGCTTGGCGGGGATTTTGCTCCCACTCTGGCTCTGGGCGCGCTGGCAACACTCAGGACGCGGCCTGGCCCTGGCCGCCCTGACCAGCGGCCTCGCGCTCGGCATCCGACCGCAGAACGCGCTCCCGCTCGCCCTCTACATCGCCTACGCCCTGCTCGCCCACAGCCTGGAGGATCGCGAGCGGGGCGCGTGGCAGCCGTGGCTCCTCACCGGGGCGCTGGGCCTCTGCGGCGTGCTGCTCTGGCTCATCCCCACGGCGTGGGCGGCGGGCGGATTGGACGCCTACGTGGCGCAGATCCGCGCGCACGCGGCCCACGTGAGCCAGGCCGATTCCCTCTGGTCGATGAGCGTCCCCCTGCCGACGGCCCTCCGCTATCGGCTCCTGGCCTTTGGCGATACGCTGCTCACCTCGCTCGTCGGCGTCGAACTCTTCACGCCGCTCTCGCTGGGGGATGGCGCGCGCCTGGCCGCGCTGGCGCTCGTCGTCGGCGTGGGGCTCGCGCGGGCGGATTGGCGGCGGCGCGGGACGTGGGGCCTGCTCCTCTGGACGCTGCTTATGGCCGGGCAGATCTTGCTCTACGTGACGTTAGATCGCCCGCGCTTGATGCTCCCACTGCTGCCGCCGCTCGCGCTCCTGATGGCGAGTGGGTGGGCGCGCATTCGCCGGCCCCGATGGCTCCCGTCGCTGCTGATGGCCGTCACCTGCCTGGTGCTGCTGATCCAGGGCGCGCCGTTGGCCGCGACCATCGCGACGGCGCCCGCGCCGCCGGCCCAGGCGACGGCCTACATCGCCGCGACCTATCCCCCGGAGGCGACGCTGATCGCGGCGGCCGGCTCCTTCCGCGCCGTGCAGGTTGATCTGCCGAACTATCGCATCGCCTATCTCTACCGCTTCGAGCCGGAGGCCGTGCGCGCCGCGCTGGCAGATCGGCGCTACGTCGTCGTCTTCGACCGCGACAAGTTCCCGCCGGAGGCGATGGCAGCGCTGACCGACGACGGACGCTGGGTCACGCTGGAGGAGCGGACCTTCGCTCGCGATCGGCGCGTGCACACGCAACACGATCAAGTGCGCGTCCAGGTGCTGACGCCGGCCTCGCAGGTGCCGCCCTCGGCGCTGCGCCTGCCCGACGATGGCTGCATCGATCTCGGCGGGGGCGCGGACGGGCGCTATCTGGGAGCAGGCTGGTTCCGACCGGAGTCCATCGGCGGCGCGCAGGGACGCTGGGCCGGCGGCGCGTTGACCTCGACGGTGCGGATGGCGCCGCCGGAAGCGGGCGCCTATCGCCTGCGAGGCCGGGCGTTGGCCTTCCCGCCGGAGCAGACGATGCATCTGGAGATCGATGGGCGGCGCATCGATGCGCTCGCTTTGCCTCAAGTGTGGACCGAATTCGAGATGCAGATTCCGGCCACGGCGCTTTCATCATCCCCAGAAGAAGCGCAAGTGACGACGCTGGCGTTGATCCATTCAGAAGCGCAATCCGCCTTCGAAGCCACCGATGGCGGCAGCTCAGATCGGCGCGCGCTCACGGCGGCCTACGATTGGTTGTGCATCGAGGCGGTACAGGGGGCAAGGGGCAGGGGGCAGGAACAATGAAGTGCAGGAATGTGATAGAATAGAGAGCGTCAATCATATCGCTACGACGCTGAGACGCTAATTTAAAACACGGAGTGTAGAGCCAATGAATAACCTACCCACGGGCACGGTGACCTTTCTCTTCACCGATATTGAGGGCAGCACGCAACTTTGGGAGCACCACACGGAGGCGATGCAACGCGCGCTGACGCGCCACAACGCGATCCTGCGCGAGGCCATCGAGCAGCACGAAGGCCACATCTTCAAGACGGTGGGTGATGCCTTCTGCGCGACGTTCACCCAGGCCACGGACGCGGTTGTGGCGGCTATCGCGGCCCAGCACGCGCTCCAAGCGGAGGACTGGGGCGCATGCGAGGTCAAGGTACGGATGGGCATCCACACCGGCCCGGCCAAAGTCCGTCATGGGGATTATTTCGGCCCGACGGTCAATCGCGTGGCGCGCCTGACCGCCGCCGGCCACGGCGGGCAGATCCTCCTCTCCGCGATGACGCAACAGCACATCGAGACGGCGGAACATCTGCAATTGCTGCCCGACGAACTCACCGAGGGGAAAGCCCCAGTCGATTCGAGCGCCAACGCGACCAACGGCAAAGGGGCGGTTGATCTGCGCGATTTAGGCACCTACCGCCTGAAAGATCTCGTCCACCCGGAGCGCATCTTCCAGGTCATCGTGCCGGGGCTGCAAAACAACTTCCTCCCGCCGAGCGCCAAGAAGTTCCACCCGCCGACCTACGCCGAATCGACCGCTTTCACCGAGCATCAGTTGGCCATCAACAGCCCGATGCAGCCCACGGGCGACCAGCCGCAGGCCATCAACGAGTTAGTCGAGGGCCTGGAAAATGGCTATCGCCACCAGGTGCTCAAGGGGGCGACCGGCACCGGCAAGACCTTCACCATCGCCAACGTGATCGAGCAGGTGCAGAAGCCGACGCTGGTGTTGGCCCACAACAAGACGTTGGCCGCGCAGCTCTACTCGGAGTTCCGCGAGCTTTTCCCGAACAACGCGGTCGAGTATTTCGTCTCCTACTACGATTACTATCAGCCGGAAGCCTACGTTGTGCAGCACGATCTCTACATCGAGAAGGACTCCGACATCAACGAGGAGATCGAGCGCCTGCGCCTGGCGGCCACCGCCGCCGTGATGACCCGGCGCGATGTGATCGTCGTGGCCTCGGTCTCGTGCATCTACGCGCTCGGTAATCCGCAGGAGTGGGGCAAGGTGATCCTGCCGCTGGAGGTGGGGCAGCAGATCCGGCGCGAAAAGGTGATGCGCCATCTGGTCGCCATCTACTACGAGCGCAACGACATCGATTTTCGGCGGGGCACCTTCCGCGCGCGCGGCGACGTGCTGGAGATCCGCCCGGCCTACACGGAAACGGCCTTCCGCATCTCGTTCTGGGGCGATGAGATCGAGCGCATCACGGAGGTCAATCCGCTCACCGGCGAGGTGTTGGCCCGCCCCAAACAGGTCAGAATCTTCCCCGCGCGCCATTACGTCACCTCCGAGGAGAAGCAAAAACAGGCGGTCATCGATATCGAAGCGGAGCTGGAGGAGCGCCTGGCGGAGTTGCAGGACGCGAATAAGTTGGTGGAGGCGCAGCGATTGGAGCAGCGCACGCGCTACGATTTGGAGATGATGCGGGAGATCGGCTACTGCTCCGGCATCGAGAACTACTCCCTTCACATGGATCAACGGCCCGCCGGATCGCCGCCGTGGACGCTGATTGACTACTTCCCCGATGATTTTTTGATGATCGTGGACGAATCGCACATGGCCGTCCCGCAGGTGCGCGGGATGTATCACGGGGATCGAAGCCGCAAGCAGACGCTGGTGGATTTCGGCTTCCGCCTGCCCTCCGCGTTGGATAATCGGCCTCTGCGCTTCGATGAGTTCAACACCCGGCTGAATCAGGTCATCTACACCAGCGCCACCCCGGCCGATTACGAGATGGGGAAGGCGGATCAGGTGGTCGATCAGGTCATCCGTCCGACTGGGATTCTGGACCCGAAGATCGAGATTCTGCCCACCGAGGGCCAGGTCGATGATCTGGTGGGCCGTATCAACGAGCGGGTGCAGCACGGCCAGCGCGTGATCGTCACCACCCTCACCAAGCGGATGTCGGAGGATCTGGCCGACTACCTGCGCGAGATGAACATCAAGGTCACCTACCTGCACAGCGAGATCGATACCATCGAGCGAATTGAGATTCTGCGCGATCTGCGCATGGGCCAATATGACGTCGTCGTGGGCATCAACCTCCTCCGCGAGGGGCTGGACCTGCCGGAGGTGAGCCTGGTGGCGATCTTGGACGCCGACAAGCAGGGCTTCCTGCGCAGCGCGACGGCTCTGATCCAGACGATGGGCCGCGCCGCCCGCCACATCGAGGGCACGGTGATCATGTACGCGGATAAGGTCACGGACGCGATGCGCGAGGCCATCGACGAGACGACCGAGCGGCGCGAGAAGCAGCGGGCGTACAACGAGGAGCACGGCGTCGAGCCGCAGGCCATCGTCAAGGAGATCCGCGACCTGACCGACCGCGTGCGCGCCGAGGCGAAGGAGGAGAGCGGCCTCGACCTCAAGCCGGCTCAGATGCCGCCGGCCGCGCTGGAGCGGATGATCCGCACGCTGGAGAAAGAGATGCGCACCGCCGCCGAGGCCTGGGAGTTCGAGAAAGCCGCCACCCTGCGCGATCAAATCCTCGAACTGCGGGGCATCTTAGAGGAGAAAGCGCCCCTGTGGAAACGGGATAAGAAGAAATAGACACGAGCCGAACCTTGCGAAGGTTGCGGTAGGTCGTGATGATACGATCATCCGCACACACCAAAATCATCGCGATAAGCGGTAGCATCCCCAACCTTCGCAAGGGTGAATCTGCCGAAGGTTGCGGTAAATCGTGATGACACGATCATCCGCACACACCAAAATCATCGCGATAAGCGGTAGCATCCCCAACCTTCGCAAGGGTAAATTGCCCCTTTGATGCGATCATCGCGTCGAAGGGGCTTTTTTGTTGTTTTGATGTTTTGCTGCTTCGATGTTTCCCCCTCGGGACTAATACCATTCTAATCATCTTATGTTATAATAAAGATGATAAATGTATTAATAAATACTCTTGCGCGCAAAGCGAGGGGAGGACAGTATGGCAGAGAAACAGATAGAATTACCCATCAAGGGGATGACCTGTGCGTCGTGTGTAAACCACGTGCAGAAGGCGCTTAGCGGCGTCGAGGGGATGGGCGAGGTCAACGTGAATTTGGCGACGGAGAAGGCCAGCCTCCGGTTCGATACGGAGATCCCGACGGCGGCCCTGGTCGGGGCGGTGCGGGAGACCGGCTACGACGTGGCGACGGAGTCGATGGCGCTGAACATCGGCGGGATGACCTGCGCGTCGTGCGTCAATCACGTGCAGAAGGCGCTGAGCAAGGTGCCCGGCGTCTTAGAGGCGAACGTCAATCTGGCGACGGAGAAGGCCACGGTGACCTACGTCCCCGGCGCGGCGGATCTGCGCGATTTCAAAAGCGCGGTCTCCGAGGCCGGCTACGAGGTGATCGAGCGCGAGGCGTCCGAATCGTCCATGACCGATAGCGTCCACGATGAGGCCGAGCGCAAAATGGCCGAGGCCCGCCGCCGCATGTGGATCGCGTGGGCCTTCACCGGCGTGATTATGCTCTGGATGATCCCGGAGATGTTCTTCGGCGTGATGTGGCCCAGCGCGCCGATCTTCAACCTGGGGATGATCGTGCTGGCGCTGCCCGTGCTCTTCTGGGTGGGACGCAAGACCTACACCAGCGGCATCCGCGCGGCGCTGCACGGCTACGCCAATATGGATACGCTCATCACGCTGGGGACGGGCGCCTCGCTGCTGACGGGGCCGTTCTCATTCTTCGCGCCCGTGGCGAACTACGCGGGCGTCTCGGCGATGATCATGGCTTTCCATTTGACCGGGCGTTACATCGAGGAGAGCGCCAAGGGCCGTGCGTCGCAGGCCATCCGCAAATTGCTGGAGTTAGGCGCAAAGACGGCCCATATTCTGCGCGATGGCAAGGACGGAGAAGAGATCGAAGTCCCCATCGAGCAGGTCGAGGAGGGCGATGTGATGTTAGTGCGGCCTGGCGAGAAGATCCCCACCGACGGCATCGTCATCCAGGGCGAGAGCGCGGTGGACGAATCGATGGCGACGGGCGAAAGCATGCCCGTCACCAAGGCGCCGGGCGACGAGGTCATCGGCGCGACGGTCAACCAGGTGGGGTTGCTCAAGGTCGAGGCGACGCGCGTGGGCAAGGACACCTTCCTGGCGCAGGTCGTGAAGCTTGTGGAGCAGGCCCAGGGCACCAAGGTGCCCATCCAGGCCTTCGCCGATAGGATCACGGCGGTCTTCGTGCCCATCATCATCACCATCGCGCTGCTCACCTTCTTCTCGCGCCTGCTCTTCCCGGAGGCGATGCGCGCGCTCACGGCGACGGGCGGCTTCCTCCCCTGGGTCAATCCTAACCTGGGCATCTTGACGTTGGCTATCGTCTCGATGGTCTCCGTCTTTGTCATCGCCTGCCCGTGCGCGCTGGGCCTGGCGACGCCGACGGCGCTGATGGTCGGCAGCGGGATGGGGGCGGAGCACGGTATCCTCATCCGCAGCGGCGAGGCGATCCAGACGCTCAAGGATGTGGGCATCGTGATCTTCGATAAGACCGGCACCATCACGAAGGGCAAGCCGGAGGTGACGGATATAATCGGATCGGAGAATGAGCGAATGGGCGAATCAACGAATGGGCGAATGGGCGAATCAGCGAACCAACTGCTCTACTGGGCCGGGAGCGCGGAGCGGGGATCGGAGCATCCGTTGGCGCAGGCTGTGGTGAAGCGGGCGGAGGCAGCGGGCGTGACGTTGGACGAGCCGCGCGAGTTCGAGGCGCAGCGCGGGCGCGGCATCGTCGCGACGATTGACGGCGCGCGGGTGCTCGTCGGTTCGCGCCGGCTGATGGACGAGACCGGCGTAGAGATCGCGTCGCTGGCGGATGACCTCGAGCGCCTGGAGGCCGAGGGCAAGACAACGATGTTGGTGGCGGTCGATGGGGAGTTGGCGGGCTTGTTAGCCGTGGCCGACACGCTCAAGGAGGATTCCGAGGCGGCCATCGCGGCGCTGCATGATCTGGGCGTGCGCACGGCCATGCTCACCGGCGACAATCGCCGCACCGCCGAGGCCATCGCCCGGCGCGTGGGCATCGATCACGTCGTGGCGGAGGTTCTGCCCGATGGCAAGGTCGATGAAGTGCAGGCGTTGCAGGCGGAGTACGGGCGCGTCGCCTTTGTGGGCGACGGCATCAACGACGCGCCGGCCCTGACACAGGCCAACGTCGGCCTGGCCATCGGCACCGGCACCGACATCGCCATCGAGGCCAGCGACGTGACGTTAGTGCGCGGCGAACTCACCGGCGTCGTCGAAGCCATCAACCTGAGCCGCGCCACCTTCCGCAAGATCAAGCAGAACCTCTTCTGGGCCTTCTTCTACAACGTGATCATGGTGCCCATCGCCGTCATCGGCTGGATGCACCCCGTCCTGGCCGAGATCGCCATGGCCACCAGCTCCATCACCGTCGTGAGCAACGCCAATCTCCTCCGCCGCGTGGACATCCGCCCGGAGTATCGGCGGTAGGGAAACCACAATTCTTGTGGCCCAGACAAGAAAAAGCCCTCAGCATCGTAACGATGCTGAGGGCTTCTTATCATGGACAATGAATGGAAGAATGCACATTCATCCCAATACCAAACCAGCTTCAAGAAAACGCTGCGACAGGGACCATTTCCATTCGTTCCGGTGATTTCTTCTTGGCAGCGATCTCTTCAACCCGACGCAGCAGAGTCGAGTGATAATAGCGGTAGCCACACTTATCACACACGCCTACCGGCACATTCTCCAAGATAACGAAGCCATGGCGGTGCTTGAAAACTTCTCGTTCCACTATCCGTTCTCGCACAGTGCCATCGCAATATTCACATTTGTATCCGTACATGGGGAAAGCCTCTCTTCTTTCTTTACCCCTCCGAATATCCACAGAGCGCGATGGCGCGGGGGCCGGTGTGGACGCCCAACACGGGCGAGACGATGCTAATGAGCAGTTCCTCCGGCGCGTACTCGCGCTCGACGCGGGCCGCGAGCGCCTCGGCGTCCTCTAACGCGGCGTTGTGCAGTACCGCGATGTGCATCGGCCGGTTGATATCCACCTGCGCGAAGAAGTCCTTGTAGAGCGCATCGACGGCGCGACGGCGGGTGCGCGTGCGCCGTCCGCCTTCCACCTCGCCGGTCTCGTGATTGACGTAGATCTGCGGCTTGAGATTCAGCAGCGTGCCGATGAACCGGCTTGCGCCGCCGATGCGTCCGCCGCGATGCAGATATTCCAGCGTATCCAGCGCGATGATGTAGGCCATCCGCTCGCGGGCCGCGTTGGCCGCCGCGATCATCGCCTCCACATCCCCGCCCGATTCTCGCACGCGGGCCGCCGCCACGATCTGCCAGCCCAGGCCCATCGAGTTTGTCCTGGAATCGACCAGATGCACAGGGATGTCGGCCATCTCCACAGCCGTGTGAGCCGCCTGTAAGGTTCCGCTCATGGCGCTGCTGATGAGAATAGCGACGATCTCCTCCGCGCCCTCCGCCTCGAGCTGCTCGTAGGTCGTCAGGAAATCCTGTGGTGTGGGCTGCGAGGTCGTTGGGTATACTGGATCGCTCTCCAGCCGACGATAAAATTCCTCCGGCTGGATGTCCACACCCTCACGCAACTGCTCTTCCCCCCAGATGATGGTGAGCGGCTGAACGTGAACGTCGTATTTCTCACGGTACGCCGCCGGCAGATCGCATGTACTGTCCGTCACAAGGGCAATTTTATGGTTTGGCATCGGTCTCTCCTATGAAAATCAGTTAAAAAGTTACAAGTTGCAAGTTAAAAGTTGTCAAGGTCAGGCCTAAAGCTCAATATTCTTGCAAAAAGCTTAACCATGGTCAAAATCAGTATAGACTAAATCCAGGGGAGGGCAAAACCCCACATGAAACCGGGATGCGCAATGATTCCCAAAGCAAAAGCGGTAGATATGGTGAGAGCTAC